>JAGLMY010000143.1 GCA_023139775.1 bacterium | reverse complement strand
ATTCGGGGATGACAACATAAAAAAATCAGACTAAATGTTCAAATTCCTAATCCGGACAAGCCGGAACCAAAGATTTTTGACAAGATTAACAGGATATACGGGATTTTAAATAAATCCTCTCAATCCTGTTATCCTGTCAAAAGAAATTCTTTGCGCTCTTTACGGCGAATAATTTTCTGCCATAAAAAGCACGAATTTGAGAACTAAGATACTGGAAAGCTGAGAGGAGAAAATGCATCTCGCACAGCCGGAATATTTACATCTGTTATGGGTACTGTTGATCATAGCCGGCCTGGAAGTGTATTTGCTGTACTGGCGCCGGCGCAGTCTACACCGTTTTGCCGCTCTGAAGTTTCAGAGCGCCTTGTTCCCAGTGTATTCGAAGCGGCTGCGTTGGTTTAAACTCGGGATTTGGTTCTTGGCGTTGGCGGCATTGACCGTAGCTTTGGCCCGGCCCCAAGGCAAACCGGTACTGGTGGAACGTCCAAAATCCACACGTGTGAGTTATATTGTGTTGGATTGTTCGCTCAGCATGCGTGCCCAAGACATCCAACCCAGTCGTTTGCTGGCAGCCAAACAGACCATTCGCGATATTGTGGAGCGCCGGCCAAACGATCGCGTGGGGTTGATTCTATTTGCCGGAGAAGCTCAAGTGGTATGTCCGGCCACTTTTGATCATCAGGCATTTTTTAATGCTCTGCATTATGTGGATACGCAAACCCTGGGAATTCCGGGTTCTTTTCCGGTTCAGGGGCTGCAATTGGCTCTGGAAAAAATGGCTGCCCTGCAGGATGAAGCGAAACTGATTATTCTGTTTTCAGATGGGGAAGAGCATCAAGCCGGTGATTTGGAAGCCATTGGACAAGCAGCGCATACGCAGGGCGTGAAAATTGTCAGTGTGGGTCTTGGGACGGAAAAGGGGAGCGCTATACCTTTGGGAAAAGATTTTTGGGGAAAAGAGAAGTATCGTCGCTATCGTGGGAAATTAGTAGAAACCCGTTTGGTCTCTTTGGGGATGAGCAAGGCGGCGAAACTGAGTGGCGGACAGTATTTTCACTGGAAAAATTCCAGGGATACAGTGGCGGCCATCCGGGAAACCTTACGCAAGTATTCCCGGGATACTCAGCAGAAAGCAAAAGTGCTGGCGTATTATGAATTTTTTCCCTGGTTGGTTGCTCTGGCTTTTTGTCTGCTGTTGTTGGATTGGTTGCTGCCCATGGTGGGAAGGAGGAATACACCATGATATACTGGCTGGCGTATTGTTTGCTCTGGAATACTATTTTGTCGTTTTTGCCGGTACCACCTGAAAACTATTATAATTATGGCAATCGGATGTATGCTGCCGATGAATATCAAAAAGCGGAACGTGCCTATAAAAAAGCGTTGGCCAAAGAAACATTACGAGCCAAAGCGTATTACAACGCGGGGAATGCCGCCTATCAACAGGAAGCCTACCTTTCGGCAATAGCCTATTACGAAAAGGCTTTGGATCTGAATCCTGAGGATAATGATGCCTGGCATAATCTGGAGCTGGCACGTAAAAAGACAGCTAAGCAAGATAACAATCAGGAGAAAACCCAAAAACAGAAAATACCCAATCTGCGCTTGGGAAATATCCAGCCCAAGGAAAATCCCTCTTTGAATGTGATGTCGTATAAGTTAACGGCAATTACGAATGCCGGCGCGGACCGTATACTTGCTCAAATGCGTGAACAGGCGCGGACCACACAAAATCAGCAAAAATCCGGATTTTCTCAACACCAGTCCACGAGTGAGCACGATATATTTACTCAATTGCCGGAAGAAATACTGGAGACCATGCGTGAGATGACACGCGGCACCTATCCTTTTCGTCCCGGGGCCTTACTCAGGAAAAAGAAAAAACAGAGCGATCAAATAGATTGGTAAAAGTTGCAAAGCAAGTGTTTGATACCAGAACAGAAAAAATAAATTATGAGCCGCAAATAGTAAAAAATAGTAACTACTCAGGTGGGTAAAAAA
>JAGLMY010000142.1 GCA_023139775.1 bacterium | reverse complement strand
GAAAGGATGTCTGATTTACCCACACAAAACCCGGAAGAGCCTTAAGTTTTTCTATGGCCTGTTGGCTACCGAGCAAAACTCCGCAACGTAGCGAATCCCATAGATTGTCCAAACACACTAACCAGCTTTGCTTCCCACTTGCAGGAATCTATATTCTATGGCAATATAAATCCTCTATTAATATAATTAGGAACAAATAACATATGAAAGACGCACTGTATTGGATAAACAAGTTGGACTTACAACCTCATCCGGAAGGCGGTTATTACCGGGAAACCTTTCGCGCCCGGGAAATCATTCCTGAAGCAGGTCTGCCGCCCCGTTTCCAAGGCCCGCACAACATGTCTACGGCCATTTATTATTTGCTGGAAAAAACCGATTGCTCTCATTTCCACCGCATACAGGCAGACGAAGTCTGGCATTTTTATACAGGCAGTTCCCTGTGTCTACATGTTTTTAATCCGCTCAAATTTTATTCTTGCATCCGTCTGGGTTCCCAACCCGAAGCCGGTGATGTGTACCAAACTGTGATTCCGGCCGGTTCCTGGTTTGCAGCTCACTTGCTGGATACTGAAGAATTTGCTCTGGTGGGCTGTACGGTAGCGCCAGGATTTGAATTTCGCGACTTTGAATTGGGTCAACAACAGGATTTGATTCAACAATTCCCCGATCACCGCGAACTGATCGAAAAACTCACCCAATCGTAAAACCATTTATCACCGCCGAGACGCAGAGGACGCAGAGAAACTATCGGTCCCCTCGCCCACCAAAACAAATCGAAAACACACGGAGTCACATCATAAACGAATAAACCATTTTTTATGATATAGCACATATAACAGACCAAACCAAATCAAAGTATAGGATAATGCATAAAGCAAAGAATTAAGATGCATATAGGGTGTGAGCGGCTGAAAGCAGGTTTGAAAAATCCAGGCTTTTAAGGAAACCCCGGTTGTGAGTTTAATCCTTACTAAACACTTGGCCGTAAAAGAACTGAGAAAATAGGCAAGAATAGCATTAGTACCAAAGATCTGAAAAGGCTTCATAAAAGCAGACCAGGTTTTTACATCCGCATACCAATAGATTCCACTGAAAATAATTAATGCTAATCCTGAACTTACCAAAACATAAGAACTGCTCCAGAGGGATTTATTGATTGGGAAAAACGGCGAAATACTATAACCTAAAATCAGCATCCCGGTTCCAACCAACACCATTCCCAAAAGTTTTCGCCGTGTTGAAATGGTTTTTTGTAGCCACCAGCAACATATAATTCCGGATAAGGTAGTAGCCAAAGCCGAAATAGTACTGAAAAGTCCTTCAGGATCCCACCGGTATTTTGCATAAGCCCATAAGTGGCCATTCATTATCAGACGATCAATATAAGCAGCTAGATTATTTTCCTTGGAATTTAATAATCCTGCGCCCTGGCCGGGAACAGGTACGTATTTCATACAAATAAAATAAATTGTCAATAAAGCGAAAAACAGAAAACCTAAAGTTAAAACAGATGAATTATTTTGCTCATTGTTTTTTTTATGACAAGCCAAGTAAATAAAAGAAGCTAAACCATAGCAAAGACCAATTCGCTGCAATACACCCGGGAAGCGCAGGTGATCTCCTTTAAAAGGAAAGCCGTTCAAGACCAGGCCCAGGAGAATTAATAAAAACATTCTTCGTAAAATTCGCCAGGACACAGTAGCCAGGGAAGTTTGCTGAATGAGCCGGGGATTGAGCGATAAAGGGATGGCCATACCCACAATGAATAAAAAGAAAGGGAAGATTAAATCAGTAGGAGTCAAGCCCTGCCAGACTGCATGCCGCAAGGGGGCAAATATATGTTTGTAGGTCCCAGGATTGTTGACTATCAGCATGGCAGCTATAGTTAAACCGCGAAAAACATCAAGAGAAATGATGCGTGACTTGACAGTAAGTTTGTCCATAGTTACCTTAATATAGTGAGTATTAATTCTCAGTAGTTATAAACCCGTAGTCTATCAATTATAGCACCAACCTGACTGTTAGGTCGCGAAACATTTGAACCGTAAACTGGGCAAAGGTGGTTGGCACCTTTGCCCTAAGTTAAGCCTGACCCCAACACATTGACTGTTCGTCAAAGCATCACTGGCGCTGGATAGAAATGATAGAAAAAATGATTGGAAAAACCGATGTCGTTTTTTGGAAATCAACTATAGATAAAGTAGGGAACGGTCGCGACCGTTCCCTACAATTTCAATCCCAATCCCAGGTTTATTCTGACTTGTGGTAATCTATATTCTATGGCAATATAAATCCTCTATTAATATAATTAGGAACAAATAACATATGAAAGACGCGCTGTATTGGATAAACAAGTTGAACTTACAACCTCATCCGGAAGGCGGTTATTACCGGGAAACCTTTCGTGCCCGGGAAATCATTCCTGAAGCTGGTCTGCCGCCCCGTTTCCAAGGCCCGCACAACATGTCCACGGCCATTTATTATTTGCTGGAAAAAACCGATTGCTCGCATTTCCACCGCATCCGGGCAGACGAAGTCTGGCATTTTTATACAGGCAGTTCCCTGTGTCTACATGTTTTTAATCCGCTCAAATTTTATTCCTACATCCGTCTGGGTTCCCGACCCGAAGCCGGTGATGTCTTCCAAACCGTGATTCCGGCCGGTTCCTGGTTTGCAGCTCACTTGCTGGATACTGAAGAATTTGCCCTGGTGGGTTGTACGGTAGCGCCGGGATTTGAATTTCGCGACTTCGAATTAGGTCAACAACAGGATTTGATTCAACAATTCCCCGATCATCGAGAATTAATTAAAAAACTTACCCAATCGTAAAACCATTTATCACCGCCGAGACGCTGAGAACGCAGAGAAAATATAGGTTTAAAAGATAAAAATAAAGTAACTACTCAGGTCTGCAAGGAACAGGGCGCTTTGGTCTTTTTTCAAGCGTGGCAGCGGTAACTGCGGAGATGTGGTTTAGAAAAGCATATCCCCCTATTGCCCGTTACCAGCCTAGACCTTGGTTTTCCGCTTTGCAATGCTTGAAAAAAGACCAAAGTGACCTGCCAGGCGTGAATACTTGAATACTTTTTTTACCCACTTGGGTAGTTACAAAATAAATGCATAAAAACAAACACACAATATAATGAATTTTATTGAATTCAAATGACAAATGAAGATGTGACCCCATTTCCATTTCGTTTATGACAGTAATGAAGTCCCGCGCTTGCCTGCGTGGCGCAATACAACCTTGTACTCTTTGGCCATTTTCTCTATTTCCTTGAACGAGGCATTTCGCGCCAGGCGCAGATTTTTTTGGGCCAGCTTATAATCCGGCTTCAGCTCCAAAGCCTTTTCCAAACACGGTATAGCCTGCTTGACATCCATCAGCAGCAGGTGCGCTATCGCAAGATTATGCCAAACCACATGGTTCCAAGGCGCCAATTCAAGATATTCCAAAAAAACCTCCGCCGCCTTTTGAGGCTTGCCATTCTGAAGATGCTCCAGACCTAAATAAAACAGTTTCTCTGCCTTGGCCTCGATTTCCGCGCCCGGTTCCAGGGGCGTCAGATTAACGCTAAACCCGACCCTTCTCTCGGGATTGCCAAGCTGCTCGCGCTCTTCAAGAATCGCTTTCAAAGGCGTTTTTCCACCAAACTCAGTCTTGGGTTCTGAAAACCACATTTTTTGCAGCCGGTTTGCTTCCGCCTCTGCTTCAGCCAAATTGGGGAAATCCTCCGGCTTCACCTTCTGCATTACATAACTCATGCAAATCCTGATTAAGCTCACCTCAACCGGCCCCTTGGCAACATGGCCGGCTGACTCCTCGACCCATGAGTTCCACAGTTCAATAAAGGCGGCTTGCAGCCTGGAGAATATTTCGTCGTGTTGGGGCCGCAGGAGGATTTTTTTTACCAGGCCCGCGAAGGCCTGAGTGTGAGAGCCTTTGGCCGAGAAACTCTGCCGGGCTTCCTGGATCGTCTGGAGAATGTCTCCCCGCTTGGCTCCAGCTTCAAGGCCGAGTTTTATAAAATGCTGATCAGCCGTAATTTTTTTGGTTCCCCCAGCCTCAGCAATGAGCTTAATCACATCCAGTATGGTCAGGTTCGGAGATGGACCAGTCTTGGTCGAAGTTTCCGGTTTCACATTGCCGGCAAGTTTGAGCATTGCCGTAGCCGCCGGGGGAAAGGAATACGACTTGCCGGTTAAGATAAAAAAATCCTGAAAGAGCAGGACCCGGAGGATGGCGCATTGTCCCTTGGCCAACCAGGCCGATGCTTGAGTGTCGAAAACAGAATACTCAATTCCGGTAAGCAAATCGTGGAGCAAGAGCTGCTTGCCGATCCGCACAGCCTTGACCTCGAAAATGCTGAATACACCGTTCAAGAATCCGTGATAGAGTCCCTTTTGTTCGGCTGAAAGATCGCCTTTTTCCAGAAAGTCCTCCAAGATCGATTGGCGTCCGGACTTCCGGCGGAAGTCGAAAATCAACCAATCCGTGAACATGGATTGCCTGTCTGCCTCATCCATGTCCAGACCCTTGAACAAGGCCGCGTTCTCCTCCACCACCTTTTGTATTTTTGGCCGGCGGCTTATAAATTCTTCCATTCCGGAATAAAATTCGCGCATTGCTGGTTGGTAAAACACGGCTTTATCATCCATAAAATTATCCTTTCTCCGCCCAGCCGTTGTCCTGACAGCACACCACGTGTATTCACCGGGCCAATGAGAATTTGGTGCCAGCCACAAATGTGTGTGTGGGGGGGCGCACACATCATTATACTATGGTATATGGTGGAGAGCACTGGGAATGTCTAAACGTGCTTGACGTGGCAGAGATGCCACTCTATAAATCTCGTGAAAGATCGTTAAGCATTGTGCATCGTATGAATCAATGTCCCCGTATTTTTCAGCGCTTTGTTAGAAAATTTAGACGGATTGGCCTATTTCGTAAAGAAAATCTGGTGAAAAATCAGCATTATTGGGCCAAACAATAGTATCAATATCCTTGTTAAGGGTTACTGATTTAAAGTATAAGATATCTTTTAAAGGTTCAAAAATCCTTCCATCAAGATGGGGCTGTAAATCAACCAATTTATACTCATTATTCTCAAATTTTAATTTTAATTTATAACCTTCAATGTATGTTACATCAGTTATCCAATGCATGATGGCCTCCTAAACTAAGGGATCAATTTTTTTAAGGTCTTCTTTTCTCTTAGCCAACTCCCAATCCTCAATTAATTCGCTTCTATGTTCAAATGCCCATTCCAAAATAAGAGAAACTACTCTTTTGTGTAAGCTTCCTTCAATAAGTCTTAATTCATTTATAGAAAAAGCTGCTCTTTCTCCGCCATATTTAGCGTGAAAATGCGGTGGTGCATGATCTTTGTAATACATTGAAATAACTATTCCTAAAAATCTACAAACTTCTGGCATTGTAACTCCTTTAGATTAACGAACTGACTGACTGACTGATAGGAATTTAGTTTCCAGATTAAGTATGCCATTACTGCTTAATTCCGTCAATTTCTAAAGAGATAAAGGTGGCTGGCACCGCCCCCTCGCTGCTTCTTCACCACTTATTAAAAAAGGCATCCGCAGATCCATGATGCATAAATCATAGCGCTCCCGGCCGACCTGTTCAAGAACCTCAAGGCCGTTTGAGACAATATCCAGATCCAGATCAACAAACCAGTTTTTTGCTAATAATTTGTAGACAATTTGAAGAGAAACTCTGTTTTCTGCCAAGAGAACGCGCATAATCTCCATCCCTTTGGAATCGGTTTGTTTTAAAACGGTTACATTCAAATCACAAGATGAATATATCGCTTAAAATACCTTTTTTTGAAATTAAGACAAACACAGTAATCTGTGCGGCATTTCTGTATTCCATTATTTTTTCAAAGCGTTAACCGCAGGCAAAGGTGGTTGGCACCTTTGCTCAAATATGGCCGCGCCCCAAACTATGCAGTTTCAAAACAGTTTTTTCTGAAATCGGGAGTCCCACCCCTTGTTCATGGATCAGAGACAGGGCTTGCCGGTAACCTTGAACTTCCTCCTCATCCCGGTCACGTAAAAGCGGCTTTCCAAAGATGACAGTAGCAATACGGGATTTGTCGATTTCCACGCCTTCAATCCGGTTGGAGGATACGGCACTTTCGATGAGGGCGTGTTCACGAAGTGCTTTGAGGCGTTGCGGGGCTTGTCGCGTGAACAATTCCTGTTTGCCCCGCGCCTCTCCAAGATCAGATAAATACCAGGATGTTGTTGCCGGAACGGTTTCGAACTTTCGAGCAAAGCATTGTATGGTCATCATAACGGGTCAGCTCCTGTTTCGTAATATGCCTCATCTTCCCGAACCAGCATTGGCCTGGTCATAGGCCAATAATGCGCCATATGGGTCATTTCATGCCATTTCATCACTTTTATTCATGAGATTCTTAACAAAGTTACAAAATTTGCCTCTGTCAAAAGTAGCCTCAAATGCACTCTTGATGATGTCTTTTGAATTTTGATTTTCGAATTTCGTATTTTATCAGTATGCAGCAGTGGCTGGTTTTAAAATTTTTATTCTTTCAGACTTTCAGGTTTGGTTTCCAATTTGGCTTTGATGAAATCTTTGTGCTCCAGCCACAACAGGTTGCTAATTTTACGGATGGTTTCCACTTCCGAATGAGAAAGTTCATGATCCGCCCAGGCTACGGAAAACAAATCCCGCACCAATTGCACCCGCTCCGAATACTCGTATTCCTGATTGACTTCCCGAGTAAAGCCTTGCCAGTCCAAACGCTCCTCAATGGCCCGTTGGGAAGCTGCTAAAATTTCCTGTTGCTCCTCCGGAGTGGTATAGCCTTTCTTGGCCAATAGTGCCTTTTTGGTTTCTATTTCCTGCTCTGTAATTTTTCCATCAGCCTTAGATACCAGGGATAGCAGAGCGCCCAAAACAACACGGTAGGTCAATTCATGACCGGGTTTCTCTTGGCTTTGGCTAATCATCTGAGTAAAACGATCCAAAATTCCCATCGTTTTTTAGCTCCTTCAAACATTATATTTAATTACAGGTTACGCAGGCCAATCTCACGCACATAGGGCCGGGCTATCTCCTGAAAACGCTCCAGCACTTCGCGCGGATAGGGCGGACGGCCATTCAAATCAGGATGGGTAACATGCGTGGGCAGATATTGCTGCAGATAATAGGCAGGCGCTCCCTGAATTAATTTGGCAATGGCCAAAACATCCTGGTCCATGACCAAACCCGGAACACAAGTGGTGCGGAACTCATATTCCAAATTAGAAGTGGACTTTAAAAAGGAAACGGTCTCTTGCAACTGCTCGGCAGCGTCCGCCGGCGCTTGCAAAGCCCGGGGATAGCGCTGCGGAGAAGTCTTCATATCCACTGCCACATAATCCACCAAATTCTCTTTGACCAATATCTTGAGGATATTGGCACGCATGCCATTGGTATCCAATTTGATAGTCAGACCCGTCGTGCGGAGGCTGCGTAAAAGATAGGTCAATTGCGCATGAACTGTCGGCTCCCCACCGGTTACCACAATACCATCCAATAGTTTTCGGCGGCGCTTGATGGCCTCAATCAATTCGTCCAAACGGAGGTCTTCCAGTCCCTGATCTTCGCTCACCAATAGCGTATTATGGCAAAAAGGGCAGCGCAAGTTGCAGCCGCTTAGAAAAACCACGGCGGCAACCCGGCCCGGAAAATCAATTAGGGAAGTCCCTAAAAATCCCTTGATGCCCTGAATAATATTCATTTGGTAACAGTCTCTTTGGTTGGCACTTCAAATTCAGTCCGATCTTTGAATTCTTCGCGTTTGCCTTTATTCCATTGCTGTACCGGCCGGAAATACCCGACCACACGGGAATACACCTCGGTTTTTTGCGTACATTTCTTTGACATGGATATTACCTCCTTTCACTCGTTACAGGAGTGGGTGAAGTTTTGACTTGCTCTTTTTCCCGGGTTTGAATTTCTTTGACAGGCGGCTCCTCGTAAGCAACCCGGCCTTCTTCCTTCATATGCGGACACTCGTAATGCTCTCCGCGGATGTATCCATGCACCGGACATACGGAGAAGGTTGGCGAGATGGTAAAATACGGCAAATGATAATTTTCCGCAATACGCCGCACCAAATTGCGGCAAGCCATGGGATTATCAATACTCTCGCCCAGGAAAATATGTAAAACCGTGCCACCGGTATAACTGGCTTGTAATTCATCCTGATGCTCCAGGACCTCAAAAATATCAGTAGAGCCATCCACTGGATATTGGGTGGAATTGGTATAATAGGGTTCATCCGTACCTGACGTCAGTATATCTGGAAATTCGCGCCGGTCCAAGCTGGCAAAGCGATACGAAGTCCCTTCTCCCGGTGTGGCTTCCAAGTTATAAAGATCACCATCCTCTTCCTGGTATTCCTGCAAACGCTTCCGCATAACGTGCAAGGTCTTGAGCGCTAAATCCCGGCCCTCATTACTGTCAATGCCTTTGCCAATTAGATTCCGCACAGCCTCGTGCATGCCGGAAAGACCGATGGTGGAAAAATGATTGGACCAGTATTGTCCGATGCGCTGTTTGACTCCGGCTAAATAAAATTTAGAATAGGGGTATAGATTTTTCTCAGTATACCGCTCCACAATCTTGCGCTTGGTTTGCAGGCTCTCACGAGCAAGGTCCATGAGATTGAGAATGCGGGAATGGAATTCATCCTCAGAGGTTGACAAATACGCTGCCCGGGACATATTCAAGGTCACCACACCCAGACTCCCGGTCAAAGGATTGGAGCCAAATAATCCGCCGCCGCGTTTGCGCAGTTCGCGATTATCCAAACGCAGACGACAACACATGGAACGCGCGTCTTCCGGATCCATATCACTGTTAATGAAATTGGCAAAATAGGGTATGCCGTATTTCGCGGTCATGGCAAAAATATCATTCACAATCGGCGCTTCCCAATTAAAATCACGTGTCAGGTTGTAGGTAGGTATGGGGAAGGTAAAAATACGTCCGCGCGCGTCTCCTTGCATCATAACTTCACAAAAGGCCTTATTGAACATATCCATCTCATTTTGGAACTCACCATAAGTACACTCTTGCAGCTCTCCGCCAATGATGACCGGTTCACATTTCATGCGTTCCGGTATCTGCAAATCCATGGTCACATTGGTAAACGGAGTTTGGAAACCGACCCGGGTAGGCACATTGATATTAAATATGAATTCCTGCATGCATTGCACCACTTCACGATAGCTGAGTTTATCGTACGCGATGAACGGCGCCAGGTAGGTATCAAAATTCGAAAACGCCTGAGCGCCGGCCGCCTCGCCCTGCAGGGTGAAAAAGAAATTGCAGATTTGTCCCAAAGCGGTCCGGAAATGGTTGGGTGGACCACTCTCGGTTTTTCCATAGGCACCTTGCAGTCCCTGCATAAACAGATCGCGCAGATCCCAACCGCAACAGTAGACCGAGAGAGAACCGAGGTCATGAATATGAAAATCACCGTTTAAGTGCGCGGCCCGGACGCGTTCGGAATGAATTTCTTCCAGCCAATATTGCGAAACCAAAATAGCGGTAATATGATTATTCATCCCTTGCAAGGAATAGCTCATGTTGGAGTTTTCTTTAATACGCCAATCATTTTTTCCCAGATAATTATCAATAAGCTCATTGGCCGATGAGAAGAGCTCTTGGGTATGGCGCAGTTTAGTGTGCTGGGCGCGATAGAGAATATATTGCTTGGAGACTTCTTTAAAACCCTGGTCCATCAAGGTGGTTTCAACGATGTCCTGGACATTTTCTACAGTTGGAATCTGATCTCCCTTGTAGATCGCGCGCAAGATGTTGTGGACTCGACGCGCAACATTTTGGGCTTGTTCAAGATCATGTTGACCAACAGCTGACATAGACCGGTACACTGCATTGACAATCTTCTGCTCATCAAAAAGAACTAATCGCCCATCCCTTTTCCTAATCTGGCCAATGCCCTGAATTTCCATAAAAAGAATGCCCCCCTGCAAGAATGGCTGAGATATACGGCCTCTGATTACGAGAAAAAAGGCCTTATTTCGTCAATTTTCAGTAGAAATAGTATAGAAATTGGTAAAACTGGGTTTTCTGCTAAGATCACAATATCTTGTTGTATGGCTAATATCGATATACTATATACACGACATACACATATATTGTCAATCGTATATTTTATTAATATTTTTCCTGTTTTTTTGCTCCCGACGGCAACAGCAATTTCGGTAAAATGTCAGTGAACTGCGGTTAAACAAAGGTTGTCATTCCCGAGGGTTTAATCGGGAATCTGGTTTTTTAAACC
>JAGLMY010000141.1 GCA_023139775.1 bacterium | reverse complement strand
TTCGGGGATGACAAACAAAAAAACACATGACTGACATATTATCAATTTCGTGATTTTTCGCTTGCTTTTTTAAAAATTGCCACAGCGTACAGTCCTTGAGGTAAAGGCGACCGGCCGGTCGCCCCTACGGTTTATTTTTTCTTCGCCGTCTTTTTAACCTTTTTCTTCACCACTTTTTTAGTCACTTTCTTTTTCACACCAGCTTTGTTCTGCTTAAAAGCCGGTACCGGCGGTTGCCAGGTTGCAGTCGAACGAACTTCTGTTTTTGCTTTTGTTTTTGCTTTTGCTTTTGGCACTGCAGGTTTTTGCCGCGTGTCGGCAATTTTTGCCGCTATAGCTTTGGCTGGTGTTGCCATAGGTTGTGGTTGTGGTTGTGGTTGTGGTTTAGCTTTCACCATCCCCTGCTTGCCTGGTTTTTCAAATCCCCTGGTCAACCACATGGCGCCAATACCAACCAGAACAACCAGTGCCATCAAGACCCCGCCTAAAATAGGAATCAACCCCATAAGCGCTAAAATCGTGAACCCGAGTGCCATGGCCCCCAGGCTGGGACCAGTAGCTCCGACCTTAGGTTTAATTAATAAAATCCCCAGCAGGTATCCCATACCAATACCTGCTGCCAACATAACAAGCAGGAAAAGAAGTCCTAGAATAATGGCCGGCGGAATACCAATCAAAGATATAATAAGCACTACCAATAAAATAAGTGTCCCGAAAACGGTTAAAGCACCCCAACCCATACTGGGCCAAAATTTATAACGCATCACCATGGCATAGCGCCGGATTTGATTCGGCAGGAGTATTACAAACAGGCACCCAAAAATAAGCGCTCCTAAATATACCGAAACCCGGAATAATATTTTGCCTATATGCCATATGTTCTTCCACCCTGAATCAGCGCCAACACCATCCTTTGGCACGGGTGTTTTCCAATTCGGCGGATACTGGACCACTGCTCCGGTATTGGTCTGGATCTCATGACTGGAAATATAGTCCATAGGTCCCAATATTTTTGCCTTGCGTCCCAGTACGATGGAATCTGCGGTAATGTACAGCTTGCCGGTAACCGTAGCATCAATAAGTACCTTTTTCGCCTTGATTCCCAGATTGCCATTCACCAGGCCTGACACGTGCACGTCCGAACCTAAAATCCACACATCTTTTTCAAACATACTCTCCGGACTGATGAAAATTTCCGATCCCAAAATTAGTGTGCTGCCGACCACACTCCCGGAAAACATAATTTCACTGCCCACTACCCGCGCATCATCCCCGACCTTGGCTCTCACTTCAACTTTTATAGCAGCCAGGTTTAAGTCTTGCATCACTTTCCCGGAAATCACGACCTGGGATGACCCGGCCGCAAACAAATCCTGCTGTGCCTCACCCTGAAAAATTACTTTTTCTCCGGCCATATATAAATCTTCTTCCACTTGTACATTTTGATCCAGTATGATTTCATCTCTGAATAAAAACTGCATGCCCCAGGCGGAAACCTGAGTGAGCATAAGAACAGCCATGAGCATTACTATTTTTTTCATATGACGCTCCTTTAAGAACAAGATCAGGATGGTATTTCAAAACCCCACAGTCTGATAATTACAAGAAAAAACATAGCACCTGCACAGTATTTTATCAAAAAAAAACGTGCCTGTCAGTCAAGCAAAGCTATTATTTTCATCTCTTCACCGCAACTGGGACAGATAAGCGGATCTACTTCCCAAATTTTCTTGATCAACTCCCGCCATTTTTTTGATGGCACTTCCGGAGCTTGGTAGGTCGAGATGTCTATTAATATTTCGAGCATTTGAGCAGGTGAACACTTGACCGCAGCCTTTCTACTGCTCTTCTGATCAACTGTTCGGCTGCTTTGATTTTCGCAAAGCGAAAATCCGGTATATGCTGCGTTATGGCTGCTATAAATTCTCCCGCAGTAAATACTTTGAAGTTCCCTTTGACCTTGGGATTTGGCTTTGAGCGGTATATCACGCTTCCCGTCTTTTCATTATACAACATCTTTTTTTCTGAAAATGGATTCCGGATTATATATTGCGCCAGCCTTTCCAACCCTTCCTTATTTTTCCTTTTTACCGGCTGACCATGATCCAAATTAAACCCAGTGACGCGATTAATCGCGTCTCTACAACTTTTGCCAATTTCCTTCTCTCATCAACATCTTGATCACTTTTACACGAAATATTTCCTCCTGCCACTTGAGACTTAGCTTAGGCATCACATAAAACATGCCGGCCGGCGTGAATAATCCGTCAGACACGATCGCATGGATATGAGGATGGGCATTCAAGTATTCGCCAAAACTTTGCAGCGCTATCACCATCCCAGCTTGCCATACTTCTCCTGGTATTCCCCGAGAAACTGATTAAAGTGGTTATGCAAACATTGCCACATTTTTTTCTTGTGGGCCGGCGGGATTTATAGACTTTTTTTTCCATGTCTGGTTAGACATGGGATTCAGCTTTTTCTTGTGGAATTCAAGGATTTATTCCTAAATTATGAAAACCTCTTTACGGATTGGCTGCATTGAAAGCGGCAAAACCTATTCGCGATTAGCTCCTTTTAATTTCTAAACCCAGACAAGCTGGAACCAAATCCAGCCGTTGATACACGCTGATTAAAATTTTCTTCATCCATAACCCGAACAAGCCGAAACCAAAGATCTTTGACAGGATCAACAAGATATACGGGATTTTAAATAAATTCTGTCAATCCTGTTATCCTGTCAAAAAAAATTCTTTGCGCTCTTTACGGCGAATAATTTTCTTTATCCATTAAGCGGTAAATATCTGCGTTTATCCGTGTTCATCGGCAGTTAAGTTTCTTTTCATTTTCGCCTGATTATACCAATTTTTCGTGTTTTTATAACTATTTCTCAGCTATTTGGCAATTTCACAACCATGCTTATGAAAAATCAAGGCGGCTTAAGGCAGGCGGGGGATCATCGAGTAGAGGTACCACGTCTTTAGGCAGAGTAATCTGGGGTTTGATGCCTACATGAAGGATATGGGCAGGATAATGGCTCAGACCATCATGTACATCGAACAAGAGGAAATCGCATGACCTGACTACCAACCTTTTAACTCTGAGATTCAAAAATGGGCAAGTCTGTGGAGGGTTGGAAAGGGACCCGGTTGAAACCAGATCCCTTTTTTAAAGGGCGAACATCCGCCTCCGCAAAATGCTACGGCGTGACAAGCATGGATTCGTCCCTTACGATACAGTTTATTTTAATTCTTCCACGGTCTTGAGCAGATTGTCCCCTTGGTATTTTCCAATTTCATAGATCATAGTATCATCTGCTCTGCGCACCAGGTATTTTTGTTCCTTTTCCTGAAACTGCAATATTTCCAATACTTTTTCACCTTCCAGAGTCTGTACTTTAACCTGAGCTATGGGTTTCTTTTGCCACTCGTGTGTATCCAGTATCTTATGCGCTGCCAGACGGGTAAAGGCGTTTAATAGCTGATTGACCTTGGGATCATTTAATACTGTATTGCTATTCTTTTCCTTCCAAACCATACGTGCCGGCAAAGCCGGCGGAGTCACTCCCTGCGCGCTGTGCTTAACAATTTCTTCTTTGACTTCCTGCTCTTTGGCAATCCGCAAGGCCGGCTTCCCCTTTTGCTCGATGCTTAGGCCGGTTACTTGGTCCGTGGAAAAGTCATAAACCCGGAGACTGCGCCATTCCAGAGCCGGCCGATTCAATTGCTGGGTAAAATCACCCAATAACTGGTATATTTTCTGATCCCCAGGCAGCTGCACATAGGTATGCGTACTGCTCTTATTTACTGCACCCAAACGCAGTTCTACCGTTTTGTTGTCCCCTGCCAAAATTAAGGTCATGGCCGTCTGACTGTTCAATCCGAAATCCGCGGCCTGCTCAGCCTGCTCGGTGACCAGATTGGTAATTAAGATTTCACCTAACATACGTGTGAGGGAATCCATCTTCTGTTTTTCAGCCGGAAAATTAATCGGTTCTGTAATTTGCCAGGCTTCTTCCTGTTTGCTAAAGATGATTGTTTCCCCGGATTTTTGCACTGTTATTTTTTCCAGATTTTCATAAGTAATCGTCGGTATTTTCGGTAGTGTCAGGGTATTAAAACCCTTGTCTCCGGTCTGGGTCATTAAAACGTATATTAATAAAACCGCAAAAATGGCTCCGGTAATAATTAAATTTTTATGCTTCACGACAAATATTCCTCCTTGTTTGCGTAATCCGATTTAATTGTGAAACTGTGCTGCAATCAATGTACGACGGGCTTCCAGCCTACGCCACATCACCAATCCGGCCACAATCACCAGCAGGGGCAGGATGATCAGATTAAAGTATTTTACAGTCTTACGATGGGTCTCAGTGATTTTTCCCATAGTAGCCGGACCGGTTCCTTTGCTCCGGATTTCAATCAAAGCGGCATCCTGCGCGATCCAGTCCACCATATTTTGGCTCAGCTGGAATAGACCGTCTTTGCGCCGAGCGTCAATAAAATCATTGGTCAGAAAATCCGCGCCGCCTATCACAAATAAACGAGCCGGTTTGGCTGATTTGATAAAGGAGGGTAAGCTTTCCCCGGATTGTGACAGAGCCGGCAGCTGATCCGCCTTAAAAGCACTGGGAAAAGCGCCGGCTAAAGTAACTACCAGATCAAATTGCTTTAATTCGTTTTGGGCCGGCGGCTTAATAAACTGGGGTGAGAGCATAAAAAATTTCATCTGGCTCCAGGCATGCTTGGAACTCCTGGCTAAAACCGATCCAGCCAGCTTGTTGTCAGTTATAATTTTCTCATTCAACCCCAACGCACTGATAAAAGGTAAAGTAAAAGATTCAATATTTTTTACCATCAGGTGCTGTTTATCTATAGTGGTCACTAAAGGAAAGGGCGGATATGGCACAATGTTTTGCATAATAAAACCGGGCCCGCGCTGCGCGACCGTTATTTTTTGGCACTGCGCGTCATAGACCAGGTTGGGTTGAATGCGCGCTCCCCAGGCAGAGATCAAGCGGGATAATTTGGAATCCACTATCTGTCCTTGCATGCTTTGCTTAGCATCTGCTTTCACCATCTGTACCAGCATTCCAACATTACGGCCGGAACGTAAGAAGTTATCAATCTGATACAATTTATCCTCTGGTAAGGGCCTGGTCGGTCCTGGGACCAACAAGGCATCCAGACGCTCCGGAATGGACTCTGAAGTCAGATCTATTGGCACAACCTCGTAATTTTTAGAAATCACATCCACAAAATTCGAGAGCTGTTCTTCCATGCCCGGTTCCCCGTGTCCCTGGGTAATACCAACGACTTTCATTTGCTTTTGGACCAGTTTCTTGATCATGGATGAGATTTGGTATTCTAAAGCGCTGGTGTCCTGAATCAGTGGAATGACCTCTTTCTTTTCACCATAAATCAGGGCCAAGCCCATATAACCGGTTTTCTGCTCAAACTTGTCCTTTTCCACGGCTGTCATCTGGATCTCATACACACCCAGGCTGCGAGCCTCCCGGGCGATCATAGGATCCGCCACCGGATCAATAAACTGATAATTGAACTTACCCTTGGAATAGGAGCGGTAATCTTCCAAAAGATCCCGCAAATAGCGCGCATTGGCATTGTACGGAGGCGGTAGTTTTTTGGTGAAAAAGGCTTTCACAGTCAAAGGATCCTTCAAATCGCGCATATACTGTTTGGAAATTTTCGAGAGTGAATAGGCACGGTTCTTGGTTAAATCCAGACGGAAAAAAGTCCGTACTGAGATGAGGTTAACCAATACCAGAATACCTATCACTATGAGGAAAAAAGAAAATTCGCTGCGTGAACGTTCTTCGAAATTCATTTTATTTCCTCCTTTCTAAAACCAGGCGCGTGCCCATAAAAGTAATGATAAGTATTGAGGCAAAATAGACCAAATCTTTGCTGTCAATAACGCCCCGGGAAAAATTCATGGTATGGTATTCAACCCCCAGGTACTGAAATATGCCCACCAAAAACCCGGGGACCAGCATAAGAATTTTATCCACTAAAAACAGAAGAAAACAGATGGCAAAACCAAGGATAAAGGCCACAATCTGATTTTGGGTAATGGCTGAAGTAAAAAGCCCGATGCTTAAATACGCTGCTCCTAAAATAAGCAGGCCCACATAACCGCCTATCACTGGTCCCCAATCCAAAGGACCCAGTGTAGCAATAGTAAGCGGGTAGCTCAGAGTAACTCCAATGGTAATGGCCAAAAAGACAAAAGCGGCCAGAAATTTTCCAAGCAGCATTTGCGTAGTGGTCAAAGGCAGAGTCATCAACATTTCATAGGATCCGGTATTCACCTCTTCGGACAATAAGCGCATGGTAATGGCCGGTGCTAAAAACATGAGTAATAAGGGGGCTGTTCCAAAATACATGCGCATATCAATCTGACCAAAGAGAAAAAAGCGCGAGAAGAAAAACCATCCCGCAAAGGCCAGATAAATTACCATCACCACATAGGCTATGGGTGAGTAAAAATACGAGTAAAGCTCTTTTTTTGCCTGTCCGGCAATCCGGCGCCAGGCTAAAGCTGCAGTTGCCAACAGGCCTGTTGGTTCTGCTTGCTTTGCTTGTTCAACTGTTTGAGGCATTGCAACGCTCCTTCCTGTTATTTATATTATTAAGTAGAGACCCAGCATTAAGAGTAGAGACCTAGCATGCTAGGTCTCTACAATATTAAATTAATTATTAAATTAATTCGTCGTTAAACGACATCAATTCGCCGTTGTCAAACGACGGAAAACGCTTTCCAAACTCACGACTTCCCGGTGCATTTCATATAAAATCCAGCCTTTTTTTTGCGCCAGACTGAAAATATCCGGACGTAAGTCAATATCATGATTACTGTGCACCAAATAGCCTTTGATCTCTTGGGACTCATCTTCTGTGATTTCAACTTCATTCACATTCGCCAGGGTCTTTAATGTTTCCAAAACCTGGGAACCTTTGCCAGCGGCTATTTTTAAATATACGCGGGTTTCATCTACAGATTGCTTTTGCAGTTCTTTAGGATTGCCGTCTGCCACGACTTTGCCCTGGTGAATAATAATGACGCGATCACAGGTGGCTTCCACTTCAGACAAAATATGCGAGGAAAGGATAACGGTTTTTTTCTGACCCAACCGTTTGATCAGATCCCGAATTTCGATGATCTGATTAGGATCTAAACCAGCAGTCGGTTCATCCAGAATCAAGTACTCCGGATCATGCAGCATGGCTTGCGCCAGTCCCACACGTTGGCGGTTTCCCTTGGATAACTCGCCGATCTTTTTGGCTACCGCGTCCTTCAAGCCACAGGTGGTGACCATCTCACGTACACGCTGTGTTCGCTGCGCAGGTAGAATATCGCGCATTTCAGCAATGTAGTGCAAATAATCAAAAACCAGCATGTCGTGATAAATTGGATTATACTCCGAAAGGTAGCCAATTATTTCCCGAACCGGTTCGGTGTTCGCCAGGGCGTCTTTTTCCGCCACTACGATATTTCCGCTGTCCGGTCTAAGATATCCGGAAATCAGACGCAAGGTCGTTGTTTTTCCGGCTCCGTTAGGACCCAGTAGGCCAAGAATCTCACCACGTTTGACTTCAAAGGTAATATTATCCACAGCCTTGACCAACCCGAAACTTTTGGAGAGATCTTCTACACGTACCATTCTTTTACCCTCCTTTTTTATATAGATTTTATAGAAAAGCCTTACGATAATACATAAGCCTGTTATTCTTTGTCAAGTGCTCATCATCTTTTTTTTATAATTTGCAAAAGTATTTTTTATATTCTTAGGTACTGCTTATTTAGCTAAAATCAACTTAAAATTATCTTTTTGAGACATTTTTGAATTCTTATTAGCATAATTACCCATAATTTTATCAAAATTGGCACTTTTTAGTTCTTTTTTAACATCTTTTTGCAAAAAAGCGTAATGAAAATGCTTTTCTGACCAGGAATTCTGCCATGCTCTTGGCTGTCCTTCAAATCCCCGCATATGAATCTCTGCACAGCGTTTTTTCTGATCCCAGTGCATATTCCAGTAACATTTATAATTTTCACCCTCAAATACCCGTTGCTTTTGCTTACAAAGCTTTTTCAGATACTGCAGCGTGTACTGATCAAAGCAGAACACTCCGCCTGGCTTGAGTACACGCCGCACAGCTTGAAAAAACCGGCGAACCTCTGATAAAGATTCTAAATAATGAATCCCACCATACATACAAACTACCAAATCCACTTTTTCCGGCAATCGAAAGTGCCGGATATCCTGGACCAGACAAATGGCTTGCGGAAGTTTCTGTTTTGCTTGTCGCAGCATGGCCTGGGATTTATCCACTATCCATATCTTTTTGCCCGGAGCATACAATCGAAGCGCAGCAGCTCCGGTTCCACCGGCCAAATCCGCAATACATTCATATTTCAAACGATGTTGACGCGATAATCTCAGAAAGGATTTCCACCATAGTTTCTCATAGCGATCACCCATTAATTCATCATAAATTAAAGCGAAATGTGTATATGGATGTGAAACAACAAATTTTATTTTTTTTGACACCACAGATCGCCGTAAGTTCTTAGTTTTGATTTTTTTTCACTTTTTAGCCGGACTTTTTCTCTTCACCACTGCTCTCTTAGTTTTTTCCTTTTTAGAACCCGCAGCACTAGCTCTTGGCAAAGCATCATTTTTGGCCAATTCCGGAGAGACTACTTTTTCATTCTGGATCAAGCCCACGGTAGCCACAATTTTCAACCCCTCTTCCGGTGAGATTGGCAAGACTTTAAGATCTTTCAAAGGAATCATCAAGAAAAAACCGGAAGTCGGATTGGGTGTGGTTGGTAAAAAAACATTTACCAGTTCCTGCTTGGTCAGTTTGCGCACCACAGATAGTGACGGTGTGGTTAAAAAACCAATTACCCAGATATTGGGCCGGGGATACTCAAACATAACCACAGTCTGAAACGCATTGGAACCGGTCACGGAAATTGAGTTTACCACCTGGCGCATGGCGGTATAAATACTATTAACCACAGGAATGTTTTTTAATATTCGATCCCCAAATTGCAGGAGTTTACGACCCAAATAATTGGAAGCCACCAACCCGGTAAGAAAGATCAACAGAAAGGTGGCAAGTATGCCAAAGCCCGGAATATGTTTATATTCCGGGGGGATCTTAAAACCAAAGGTACGCAGAACTTCCCCACCCATGGGCGCCAGCCATCCATCCATTAAATTAAAGAGAAACATGAAAATAAAAGCTGTAGTAACTATAGGAATCAGCACTAATAATCCGGAAATAAATATGCCCTTAAAGGTAAATTTATGTTCTTTGGCCTCGCTCATGATCCAACTACCTCCTTAACCTGCAAAACTCAGCGGTCAGTATGCCTCGGAACGCGGGCAAAGTCAAGACAGGAAAATATCATTTTGAGCATTCATTTTGAGCAAGCCAAATACGTGGCACTGGTCTCCTGTAGATTCCAACTCTGGCGCCAAACACAGGCCTGCAATGGTTTCAGCATTCCCGGATCAATGTGTTGGTTGAGAAAATCTTCAAACTCATTTTGATTATCCACAACCCAAAGGATGGGTCCATAGGGACAGATCTTGATTCCACCGTCCGGCAATACATGAAAGGTATCATGATACGCGCATTCCGGAAAATCAGTCAATGGTTTGGGCATTAATATGGGCATCAAGCAGGGGTCCAGGATGATTTTCTTGGAAATACTAAGTCGCTGCATTTTATAAACCAGAAAATTCAGCAAATCATTGAAGCGCGCCCGCGTTAAAAATTCATCAAGCATATGTTTCGGCACAACAAAATGAACTTTTTGCGAAAAATTAAGCAAGCGGTTCAGCAGCAATCCCTCGGTTATTTTATCGATCATCTGTTCAGTTAAAGAGACCACCACTTCAATATGAATATTTTTCAAACGCGCCCATTCCAAAGCGCGGAAAAACAAATACATCTCCGCATCCGGGATCTTGTGCTCATCCAGGCAGAGCATCACACTTTGACTTTTTTTAAAAATCAGGTAATCCATGGAATACAAGTGTTCATACGGCAATACCAGTGAATATTCATGCTCGGTTTTCCACGCCCATTTTATTAAATTCTCAAATTCGGTAATCTTTGTTGCACGGTTCAGATTGAGTACAAAACGCCATTCCGGGATACTCTGCGCTTGTTCCAGAATACTCTTAAAAAAGTGGATCGGTTTGTCATGGCCAGCCGCCGTGTCCAACGGACAGACCGGGCACTTCTTCAAGCAATCGGACGTGGGATATAAAATCATAGTTTTCCAGGTCATATAGCGCCTCCTAAGGTGAGATATAGGTTAGACTGGAAAACCGGCAAATCCTTGCATAAAAAAGAAAAAATATTCACCTCATACCCAAAAGACGGGCACAAGGAGGCACAGAGAAAAAATATTGTCATTCCCGCACGATTTAAGCGGCCCCGACCGGAAAAGA
>JAGLMY010000140.1 GCA_023139775.1 bacterium | reverse complement strand
TTCGGGGATGACAAACAAAAAAAACGCATGACTGACATATTACAAACAATTTTCGATTCTCTCGCCGGTCGCCCCTACCGGTTGACGAATGTATGAAAATAGCGTATTTTGATGGCACCAAATTCAGAGGTTTTTTTATGCGCAAACTTACATTACTATTATTCGACTTAGACGCCACTTTAGTGCGCACTGGCGGGATTGGTATGCAGGCCATGAACCAGGCCTATGAGGAGCTCATGGGCTGGCCCAATGCCTTGAATGAAATATCCCCAGCCGGTCGTACCGATATATCGATTGCGCACGAGCTTTCCAACAAACATCGTAGCCATGATATGGCTCCCGCAGAACTGGATAATGTGTTTAACCGTTACCTGAAACTCCTGGAAGTCAAAATAAAGACCGCTGAGAATTATCGGGTCTTACCCGGCATCCGGGAGTTTCTGGAAAAATCAGAGGCTCATCCGGATTATGTGTTGGGTTTAGGGACTGGGAATCTGGAACGCGGATCTCACATCAAACTGGAACGCGGTGATTTAAACCGCTTCTTTCCTTTCGGCGGCTTTGGTTCAGACGCAGTATTGCGGCCGGATGTGCTCCGCATTGGCATTGAGCGCGGAGAAGCCTATCTGGAATGCGCTATTCCCCGTGAGCAGGTAGTGGTAATCGGGGATACGCATCATGATATTACCGCCGGCAAACAATTGGGGACCAAAACCATTGGCGTGGCCACAGGACCGTACTCTGTGGAACAATTGGCTGAGCATGAACCGGATCTGGCCATCCAGGATTTTTCCGATACTGTCTCGCTGGATAAATTCTTCAATTTCTGATTCACCGCTTACCCCTTTGGGGCACAAGCTTTAAAACCGGATGCCTAAACCAAATTGAAAGCCCAGACTGTGGGAAGGAACTGATAAGGTCTCTGATTGGTAAACAAAATCACGGGCTTGAAAAGAATCATCATAATAAAAACCAAGGTGCCAATAGGTTCCGCTAAACCCGCCCCAATTCAGAGCCAAGGTCACGCTGGTTGCCAAGCCTTGCTCTGAGTAAGCATACTGATTGATAGACAAACTCCGTAAGCGATAAGCCGGACCACCGGAAAGCCTAAGTTGTATCCAGCGTGTACCCAGGGCCACACGGGTCAGAAGTGCCAGCTCACCACCCACTGCCATTTCCCGCGTCTCCAGTCTGGAATCATCCTGTGAGTTCTTGGTTGCCGGTGCGTTTAATAAGAACCTGCCCTGCGGAACTACTGCAATGCCAAAGGAAAAAATATCCCCGCGCCAAATATCTAACAGACTAGTGATGTACTCCAGCCGAAAACCCAGGTTGATCAAATCATCATTTTCCACCACACCCTGTTCCAAAAACGCATGCCCCACATTTTGCGCATTATAAACCAAAGAAAAAATGAATTCATTGGCCATACTCTCAGGTTGCGGTTCCGGATACTCAGGCAAAACAAAACGACCGGTACCCAATACCGGCACATCAATACGATCCAGACTGAATTTTCTTTTTTGCGCTATATTGCGGCGGTGTGCCAGCACATAAACTTTCTCCGCGCTTCCCTGGTGGTTCAAAAACAAAAAGTTGGCTGAGATCAAGGCCCCGGCGAGATTGTTGATACGATCACTGCTTTGCGCTGCCAAGGCAAAAGCAATGGCGCCTGCCATAAACATGATCTCCGAATACCATAAACCTGAAGAAAGCTGCAAGCCCGGTTCCAAGGTCTCCTCACCCCAGCCCGGAACCAGACTGGACAAAAAAGAGAGCTGACAAGGTGAATAATATGGAACCTCCATGGCTTCCTGGGTTTCAGAGGCCAAGGGATGTTCTTGGTGCTGCTGCCAAAATTCGCCCATGAGTCGGGTGGAGCCTTGGTGCTCCAACCAATACAACCATGCCAATTGATAGGCAGCCCAGCCGGTATACTCGGATTCCGGAAATTTGCGGATAAAATCCTGAAATCCTTTTTTAGGGTGTTCACCCAGCACGGTTTCCACCTGCCTGACCAATAGATACGCCAATGCTTTAAATTCCCTATGCTGAACAGATTGATAATTTTCCGGAATCCGGGTATAGGCAGTTTTGACGAGTCGGGAAAATTCAGGATCAGGATTAAATTCTTGCAGATATGGGGTATCTTCCGGAAAAGGAGGTGTGAGCAGCAGCAAGGGACTATGCGTAAAATAATCTTTCAAATACTGCCAATGCTGATTGGCCGGCATATGTTGTTCTTCAGCCGCCAACATTTCCGCCAACCAGAACAATTCCAAATCTTCAACCCGGCCTTCCTTGTCCGCCGGACGCGCGTTTTTTAGGATCTGGGCAGAGTTAAACAAGCGCTTATAAAAAGCGGATACTGCCTCTTTCTCAGCCCAGCTGGGATTAATCCCAAAACCCAGCAGCAAGGCCGGCAGCACGAGTAGTAGAACCGGTTTATTTTTCATGGGCTTGACCTTTGGTAAAAAAAGCTTTCGGCAGCCACCACCAGGAGGAAACACAGACCAGTAAATACACTCCTGCCAAGACTCGAAATATCCACAAAGGCGCTCCCCACTGTTCAACATAAATAAGGCGTTCCACCCAGACGGCTAAGAAAGAACCGTGATATGAAAATCCCGGAGACTCCATTTGCCTGAAGTATTCTTCCCCCAGGGTTAAGGGGCAATACCAATCAACAACAGCTAAAAAAATATATGCCACGAGGCCCAGGGTATGCACAAGACGAAGCCGGTTATTTTTAAAATAAATTGCCAAAGGGAAACCAACGAGCATAAAAATAACCCAGAGAAAATGCAGGAGCATTAGAATATCTGCCATTAGTTGCGCCATAATCATCGATCCGTAGGGGCACGGCATCCGACTTTGCTAAAGCGATATCGGACAAGCATCGTGCCTCTACACATTAGAATATTACAGAATTTCCGCAGCCAAGGCTGCCAAGGGGGAGCGCTCGCTTTTGGTTAAAATTATATGCCCAAATAATTCCTGAGATTTGAAATGTTCCACCAAATACGTAAGCCCATTGGAATTGGAATCCAAATAAGGATTATCAATCTGATATGGATCCCCGGTCAGCACCACTTTAGAACCTTCTCCGGCCCGGGAAACAATGGTTTTCACTTCGTGCGGAGTTAAATTTTGCGCCTCATCCACAATAATAAATTGTTTAGGAATTGAACGTCCGCGAATGTAGGTTAAGGATTCAAGAATAATTTTGCCGGTCTCATTGAGATAACGCAAAGTACCCTCACCGGTCTCTTCGGCTTCACCGTTCTGGTCCATCAAAAACTCCAGATTATCAAAAATGGGCTGCATCCAGGGAGCGATTTTTTCTTCCTTGGTACCTGGCAAATACCCGATATCCCGTCCTAAAGGAATAACCGGACGGCTTATTAAAATACGGCGATAACGCCGTTCATCCAAAGTCGCGCGCAAAGCAGCTGCAATGGCCAAAAGGGTTTTTCCGGTGCCGGCCTGACCCAACATGGTTACCAGTGGCACATCGTGATCCAAAAGCATCTCAATGGCAAATTTCTGGCGCAAATTTTTCGCTTTAACTCCCCAAATTTCCTGTTCTCCGTTAATCAAGGGTACAATATTTTTCTCTTTCCTGTTTACCCGGCCCAGAGCACTCCGGCCGGAAGAACCGGCCAGGTCTTTTAATATCACGAACTGATTGGGATGCAGTTCCTCTTCCGGCAAAACGATTTTTTTATCCGCATAAAATTGATCAATGATACCCACTGAGGTCTCAATAACTTTCACTCCGGAATAGAGCTCATCAATATTTACTTTATGACTCTCAAAATCTTCCGCTATAACACCAAACACATCCGCTTTTACACGCAAGTTCACATCTTTGGTGACTAAACGAATATTGTCCGTACCCCGCTGCTGCAAAGCCAGCGCCAAAGCCAAGATTTGATTATCAATTCGCGTCTGATCCAAACCATCCAATTTCGAATCCGGAATCTCGATGGGAATCCTTAAAATACCCCCATTGCTCATCTTTACGCCTTTGGCCAATTCTCCTTTGCCTCGAAATCCGTCAATAAAGCGGGATACGGCCCGGGCGTTTTTTCCTTTTTCATCATTGAGTTTCTTAAACTTATCCAATTCTTCCAAGGCCACTACGGGAATAATCACAAAATTATCCTCAAACATGCGTACTGCTTCCGGATTGTGAAGCAATACATTGGTATCCAAAATAAAGGTTTTTTTCATGGTTAACTCTTCATCTCTTTTTTTTTACTGCCTGGAATAGTTTCGGCATATTTCCACTTATTCGTTAGCGATGTTGCTGGATTCTGTTTGGAAAAGGATTAGGCTACTTTTTCCAGCCAGCCATACTTGTCTTCCTGCTCACCCCGGATAATTCCAAAATAGGCCTTCTGAATTTTTTGGGTAATTGGTCCGCGTTTTCCCTCGCCTACCATAATGGTGTCCACTTTAGTAATCGGGGTAATCTCAGCCGCGGTTCCAGTCATAAAGGCTTCATCTGCCACATACAAACTTTCGCGCGGCAAAACATGCTGTTTCACAGTTATCCCCAGATCGCGAGCCAACTGAAACACGCAATGACGGGTGATTCCCGGCAGAATGCAGGAAGACGAGGGTGGAGTAAACAGCACTCCATTTTTTACAATAAAAATATTCTCTCCGGAACCTTCGGAGATATAACCAAAGGTGTCCAAGGCAATACCTTCATCAAATCCATCCTGAATGGCTTCCATTTTCACTAATTGCGAATTCATATAATTAGCGGCTACTTTGGCCATGGCCGGCATGGTATTGGGGGCCGGCCGGTTCCAGGACGAGATTCGGACGGAAACTCCTTTTTCCAACGCATCCGGTCCCAAATACGTTCCCCACTCCCAGGCTGCGATGGCAGTTACCACCGGACACTTGAACGGATTGAGCCCCAGGGAGTGATAACCGCGAAATATAAATGGACGAATATAGGCTTCTTTCAATTCATTCGCAAGCAAGGTCTCTTTAACAGCAGCCATTAATTCCTCGAGTGTGTAGGGGCATGCTATACGATAAATTTTCGCTGAATCCAACAGGCGTTTCATGTGTTCTTTAAAACGAAGAATAAATGAGCCTTTGGGATTGGCATACATCCGGATACCTTCAAAAGCACAGGATCCGTAATGCATGGCATGTACTAAAATATGCACCTTGGCTTCTTCCCACGGGATTAATTTCCCATCAATCCAAATCGCTTTGGCTGTCATTGCCCTGCCTCCTGCACTACTATTCGTAATTACCCTTTTTTACACCAGGATTTCATACGTGTTTAGGAATGTTATTGCTGTGATTTGTTACGTTATTCTTCTTTTGCTCCGTGCCAGGCCAGCAGAAATTCCCGCCAGATCTTCTCCGCCTCTGTAGGCATGTCCAAAAAACGAATCCCGGCCCGACAGACCCAGCCGCTCTCAAACTGTCCGGCTTGCACCCACACTACCTCAGCTTGTGCTTTGCAGGCTTTTTTCTCTTCTCCCAACGGAAGCAACATGGTGACTTCAATGATTTGACCCTGATTGACCACTTGCGGCAAAAAAGCCATCAGCCCACCCAGTGATACATTGGTAGATACTCCTGCGGGCGCCTTATTTTCTTTAGACGCTTGGAAGGCTAAAGGCAATGAAAAATCCAATCTCGGATATCGTCTGCGATCAAATTGCGCGCTTCCAAATCCCTTCATATAATCCTCCTGAATATGGAGCCCCACAGGTGACCGATAAAAGTTCCATAGTTCCATGGTTTTTCCTGTCAGGGCGAGCCTAGGGTCTCTCTTGCAATAAAATTATACCATTTGAAGTAAAACAAGAAAACATTTTTTTAATACTTAACCCACTTAATCTGAATTTCTTGTCGTTTAAAAAAACACGATTATTCCCGCCTTATTATCTTCCCCTTCAATGCTTTACGACGTGCTTGCACTACTATTTCCAAAAGCTCGCGTTCGTAGCGTCTGGCTTTAGGCACGTGTTTATCCCGCAGCAGTGGTTCCACAACCTTGTGCACCTTGGAGCCGATTTGTTCCAAGCGCTCCAACACTTCGTATACCGGCAAGGTTTCCAATTGCCGCGCCGGCAAATAGGCCGGCTGCCGCCCTTTTGTAGCTCTCATCAACAAACCAGCCATAATTAGATCATTTAGTATCTGCCGGACCAAACGCACCGACACCTCATGCTGTTCACCCAATTGTTCATCAGAGTACGGTGCTTGCCCTTGTTGAAAATTGGCTTGAATGTCATGTAAAAAAGCCAAGGCCAATTCCGTTCGGGTGTAAAAATTGACTTCTGAGCTTGCTCCTGCCCGGCGATAGGTCGCTACATTTTGCAGCGCAAATGACAACTCCGCACCAAAAAGCACAATGACCCAAGAAATAAATATCCAGATAAACATAATCGGTAATTGGGCAAAGGTTCCGTATAGGGCATT
This sequence comes from bacterium, assembly GCA_023139775.1. Taxonomy (GTDB): domain Bacteria; phylum Oederibacteriota; class JAAXVQ01; order JAAXVQ01; family JAUVAV01; genus JAGLMY01. Next base: position 16,517 of record JAGLMY010000140.1, on the reverse strand, counting down.
GATATTGGTCATTCCCACTTGAAAGGTCAGATAGGCCCATTGAATAATTTGCCACAAGGTACCGGTAAACACTCCGGCAATCACAGCCGGCATAAAGCGCACGTTGGTATTGGGCATAAACACGAAAAGAAAGGTAAAAAATACCCAGAGTGCCAAGTATGGCAGCAGACGCATAAACAGTATAAGTAACGGACCCCAGGCCGGTTGATTTTGCATCCAGACCACGACCGCAGTACTTTTAAAACCGGCAGTCAGGGATAAAGCCATAAAAAAAAAGAACGGCATGATAAAAAGCAGGGACAAATACTCGGAAAATTTTCTAAAAAACGAGCGCTGATACCGCAGCCCCCAAATATCATTAAAGGATGCTTCAATATTACCAAGTACAGTCAAGAGCGTAAAAATAATAATGATCACACCAATCACACCCAATGACTTCACATCGACTTGATCAATATACGAAATTATTTGCGAGACCATAGGCTGGACAGCCACGGCCACACGTTCCAGAAGAATGGGTTCCAAGCGGCGTTGAACCCCCAGGCTCTTTAGAACCGCAAAAGTGAGGGCCAACAAAGGAACAATTCCCAAAAGTGTGGAAAAGGTCAGAGCGCTGGCTCGTAACAGCAATTTATATTTCACAAACCCTTTTGCCACCAGAAAAAGTATCTGCAGAGCATGGTAAAATGATTTTCGGACACGTGTCAATTTAGAAAAATCAAAATGCCACAAGTCTTCCTGAAAAAAAGCTTTCCAACGCTGCACCATAGAATGTTGTTCCGGTTTTTTAGGTGTTTCAGGCATGTGTCCTTTTTCCTCCGCGCTACTTCCTGAAAAATCATCATCACTGGCAGGCCGGCTTTGAAGGTATGCGTATAAATCAGGTGTATAGCGGGGAATCAGGCTGATCCAAACTAAAATCAACCAAAAACTCTTTCAACCATTTCCGGTTGTTTTGATCCAGATCTAAAAATTGGATACCCACCATATGGCTGCCTGTTTTGGCCGGAGCAGACCAGGCTACGCGAGATAAAATTTCCACGGCATTGCTCTCTTCCTTTGGGATATCCTTTGTCAGATCCCCTTTGTCGCGTTCTTCAGCCGGTGGCAGGAATAGTGTCAGCATGAGAATCTGGTCTTTTTCCAACGCGTGCTTGCTATGCATAAGCAACCCACCGGCTCCCAAATCTTCGGCTAGATTCGTTTTGTCATTAGAAATATTTCCCCGGTCCAGACAGCGATAACTGACTTGCAATTTAATGGTTTTACGTTCAAAACGTCTTCGCTCAGCACCGGTCTCTCCTCGGAATTGTTCTTCAGTCATGGCAGCAAACCTCCTCGAGTTTTTATTATGCCTTGCGTTGACTTCACCTATTACTACCTATAAAAACCTCTGGATTATATCGGACTAGTCATTGCTTGACCATTATTTTTTTTCGATTTTTTTCGGTTTGGCCGATGTCATTCGCGCCAACTCAGGAATATCCGCGACCTGCAGCAAAACTGCGCTCTCCCAGGTCCAATCGCCTCCCGGAAATTCCATTCTGATGGTTTTCCCATCCTTCTGATATACCCAGGAAGGCAGGGCCCCTACGCGAAAAACATAGCGATGACTCTGATTGTCACCTTGCAGTTGAAACCGTATGGGTTGGCGTGCTTCTCCCCAGCTCAACACAACTGTTTTGCCTTGCAGGGAGGGAGCTGCCTTGATTTGGAGCACCAAGGCGTTCCCGCTTTTCTTTGTCTCGGATGAGCGCTGCAACTTTATGCTCACCGGTTTGGAAAACGCACTGACCACAATAGCGTGCCCTTGCGCAGTAACTGTTACACCTTTGGTTTCAACCGCTTTTACTCCTTCCAGCGGCAGAAAACCGGCAACAGTACTGCCCTGACCAGGATCATATTTACCCAGGGTCCCCCATTTTCGGGGCAACTGATACAATTGTATTGGCATCTGCAAAGCAGCCACAGCTTCAAGATCCGCTTCCACCCCTTTCAGGCGCGGAACAAAAATAACCCAGGAACCAATTTGCTTGACAGGGACATAGGTCTGGAGCAAATATTCGGACAGCGCGTACTGCCGGACTACAGAAGGAATCCCGTCCAGCATCATATCCGTTCCGGTCTTGCCTTGGAAAAGTACGGTTTTAACCTCCGCGTTATCCAGATCGTGAATGGCTTCCAATTGCTGAGCAAAGGTAGCCAAACCTGATGTGCTCAGTGATTTTACGACCGGGCGTCGCGGAACCAGAAAATAAAGCAAGGGTTGATTGGAAAAATCATAAAAGGTTTCCGCGCTTCCTACCTGTTCCTCCAAATATTCTGCCATGGCATCCAGGATTTTAGCTTGGTCAACAGGGAGGAAAACATTTGTCAAGCGTTCTGTTTTCCCTGCTGTTAATCCTTGGACCTGAATTTTATTTTTCATACCAAAGCTGCCGGCTAATTCAGGCAGGGTGTGCTTACCCGGTTGCGGGATAAATAAAACCGGGAGAAAGGCGGCTAAAATAATGCCGCGCAGAATTCGCTGTTTGGCTGTCATCCGATAGATGAAAAAAGCCAAAAGCATAGCGGCCATAGGCAAGACATCCTGTAAAAACCCGTGGCTGCTCCGACTCAGATACCGCATCCAATACACACCTGTCAGGGTCACCAGGAGCAATACATTCCACGGCAGGAACCCGGTCTGACGAATATTTCTCAAAGCTTGCAGCACGGCCAAGCTTCCCAGGGTAATGGCCACTGGTGGTAAGGCAAATTGGAGAATTTGTCCAATGTTGGGTGTTGCTCCCAAACCGTGTAAGGGCAAGCCAAAAACACTGGTGTAGTTGGATAGAACCCAGGAAAAATTGGCAAAATATGCTTCCAGACTCCCGGTCATACCCAGATAGAGCCACCAGGGCAGTAATCCTAAAAGCGCGGCTCCTAAATACACACCCAGGTACAACAAACGGTTCTTCCAATCATTACTGCCCAAAAATACATAGGCAAGTAATAAAACCAAATGTCCTGTCAATGCCATAACACCGGCCGTAAATGAGGCAATCAAGGACAGGGCTGTCAGCAATCCTGAAAAAATCAAAATTATCCACTGTGTGCGCTGGATGAAATACAGGGTAAAAATAAAGCTAATCATAGGAAAAAAGAAACGCGTCTCCGGCACGGTTCCTATATGGCCGGTCAATATGGTTAATGCCATCAGCACGGCCCAGAGCCAGGGCAGACAAAAAATAGCTAAGAGATAAATTGCCACCACACCCAGGGGAGCCACAATCGCAATTAACATACGGTAGGATTCCACGGAAGTACCAAACCAGCTCAGCGCAGTCAGTGAGCTGGTCACATCCGCTAAAAAACCATGACGCAATAAAATTTCTTTAAATGGCAAGCGGCCCATGTGCATAGCTTGAACCGCGCTTAAACTTTCTCCCTCTTGAAATAAATCCAGCTGCCCAACCAAAGTTTGCGGATTATATGCTGCTTGACCGGGCCAGAACGCCACGGCATACACCAGAAACGGTATGGCCACAATAAGCATTAAACCTTTGAACAATTCTTCCGCCGCCGGATCAACTTCAATTGGTTGCCTTTTAAGTTTCATAAGATTAATCCCAAAGAAGGCCAGGCCCGCCACTCCGGCAATTCCGGCCAATACCATAGGCAGCCAGGTCACCTGCCGGGCATAAATAACTTTATCTTGCAGGAAATATTGCAGCACACCGGTAGCTTGTATCGGCAAAATAGCCAACGGCAGTAATGCCAAAGCCAGTGCCAGATAGACCTGATCAAAGGTCTGTTTGGAGTATAAAATATTAAGTAGGGCGCCAATCAGCAAGGAGAGAATCCATACCATAATTCCTACTCCCAACACAAACCACAATCCCCAACTTAAAGGTCCGGTGGTTGTGATGACACCTGGCAAAGATTGAATAAACCAACCCACTCCGAATCCCAAAACCAATACTCCGCCATGCGTAAAAACAGCAATGGGATGATAATTACTCTCCGTAGGATTGGCAAAGAATATTCTGCGCTTGTCCCGTTGCTCCAGCCAGGCCAGCAGCACAAACCCCGCAGCCAGACCGGCAAAAGCAATAAGCGGAAACAGCAGCACAGCTTGACCTTGATACAGATAGGTCATCTGGGATAAAAAAACCGCAAACGGAACAGCACCCCGTTTTAAGGTTACGCTGATTGGCAGATGACCCAGTATCCGCTGCACCTGGGCCAACACCATCCAAAGCCATTGTCCCAGCACCGCGCCTACAATTCCACCCAACAAAACCAGAATTGCGTTCAACCGTTCATAGGAAGAAAGCACGCCCATAGAGAGCAGTCCCACAATGCCTTGAGTATCAGTACCGGACAGCGAGAATTGCTGAAGTATTCCAAACGCAAAACCTGCGCCGGCCAAGATACTCGCAAAAATCACCATACCCCGATGAATAATTAAATTTTCATTTGCTGCTGCTGCTTTCAGGTCGTAAAAATCTGCCATCTGTTTAATCTCCTTTTCCAAACAATATCCGAATTTTTACAGGTAAAAATGCAGGTAGGGAACGGTCGCAACCGAAGGAAATCCCATTCGTAGGGAACGGTCGCAACCGAAGGAAATCCCATTCGTAGGGAACGGTCGCAACCGAAGGAAATCCCATTCGTAGGGAACGGTCGCGACCGTTCCCTACATCTATTCCGGTTGGGGGACCGTTCCCTACCTACTTAAAGTTATTTTCGACTGTTTTAATAAAACATTTAAGCTGTATTAAAAATAAAGGCTTATTCAAAAATGTCAATTTTCGAGTAGCTTTGGACATCAACCGGTGTTCCGGATACGAATAATTGATAATATAAACGCTTACCTTTCGCGGCGCCTCCGGTATTGCCAACCAGGCCCAAACGGTCTCCGCGTAAAACCTCTTGTCCTGTTTTGACTCCTATATTTTTCATATGGCAATACAAGGTGGCAAAGGAAAAACCATGATCAAGCAATACCGTATTCCCCAGCATGGGCAATTTCTCAGCCATAATGATTTTCCCTTCAGCAACTGCATTTACCTCCAACCCACTGGCGCTGACCAAAGCAATTTCAATGCCTTCCAGAGCTACTTCAGCCTTGGAACCATATTGTCGAATGGTCCCAAAACCCGAGACCACTTCTCCTCCCACGGGCAAAATAAAATCCTGTAAGATTTTAGCACGATATTGGGGTTTTATAAGCAGCCTTTGGATTTTTGTCCGGTCCTCTATATATGCCTCAACTTTGAATTTGCGGCCTTTGACTTTATCCACCGGGCGTTCTATAAAATCCGGCAAAACTTGGATGGACAATTCCTCTTCCACTGGTTTAATTCCTTTTCCCAGCAGAAAATAGCACAGCAAACGATACTTGCCCGGGTTGATCTGGGGAATAGGCAAAAAGCTGGTAAACGTCCGCTCACCTAAGTCTTTACGTCTGAAAATACTCTGCTTTTTATTCAAAAACCGGACATATCCGCCTTTGACCTCTTCCGGTAGAATGTAACCTATTTGTAAAACTTCACCTGGTGATGCTTCTTCCTTAGGTATGATATATTCAATTTGTTGGGATATTCGTTGTTGCAGGGACGAGCAGCCACCGATAAAAATCATCAGTATCACCGGAGCTGTCCATATCAATTTAGACATGAATACACACACCTCCCCTGAAATGGCCTGCTTTTTATTTCTCTTTCTATGGTAAGGACACGCCGGCCAACGTATACGTCTATTCTTTTTATTAGACGGAAATAATTTGCTCAAACCCCAAAATTACTCTAAATACGCAGCTTTCTGGTCATAATATGCTTTCAAAACAGCTTTTATCTTTGATCTGATGTTGCTTTCCATCAATTTATTCACACCAATAAATTTCATGCCATATTCGTACATCAAAGGACCGGCTTGTCTGATCCAGATCACCGCACCATGTATTTCCAAAGGATTTCTCTCCTCCAAGGTTGGCAAACAAATAATGATCCGGTCTTTTTTAGACAATTTTAATGGTGATTGCAGACAAATGCCCTCTTCAGATAGATTGATGATGTCTGCAAATACCGCCATGTGAATATCTCCCTTTTCAGGCAGCACCTCGGTTCGGACGCGAAATACCGGTTGCACTCGATCTAAGCGTCGTCTCTCATTTTTCATGGTATCACCCCCACCACTATCATATCACGTGCCAGCTCGTTTTAAAATACTTTCAATCACCTCACAAGTATATTCCGGCATGTCCCAAACCACAGCCAAACGCCGAGCGTTTTCAGCAATCTTGGGAATATCCGCAGCAGGAATATTTGCCTCAGCCAGACGTATGGGTGCCTGAAGTGTGGCAAACCAGTGTTCCAACGCTTGGATTCCCGCCAGCGCGCGTTCTCGTTCCTTACCCTCATCAATTCCGAATATACGTTGAGCAAATTGCGCGAATTTACGAGGAGCAATCTCCTCGGCATATTTCATCCAGGCCGGCGCCACAATAGCCAATCCAGCTCCATGTGAAATATCATACATGGCGCTTAAGGAATGTTCTATGAGGTGCATAGGAAACCCTGTATTACCGGTCCCTGCCGTGGGTAAGCCATTGAGCGCTAAGGTAGCGCACCACATCAAATTGGCTCGTGCTTCATAATGTTCCGGCTGTTCAAAAATAATCTTAGCAGCCTCCATAATTGTATGCAGCAATCCTTCAATCAAGCGATCCTGAATCGGCAGGTGGGGATCCGAGGCATTAAAATAGGCTTCCAGCACATGTACAATGGCGTCCACCGCACCGTACATGGAATGCTGACGCGGCACAGTAAAGGTATTGGTAGGATCCAAAATCGATACTTTCGGATATAAAACCTCTCCCCTAAGATTATATTTTTCTTGAGTCTCCTCTTTGGTAATCACAGCCCCGCCATTCATTTCCGAACCAGTTCCGGCCAAAGTAAGAACCGTGGTAATCGGTACTGCGGCAGTTACCTCTGCCTTGCCACAGAAAAAATCCCAGACATCGCCGGCGTAACACACGCCGGCGGCAATGGCTTTGGCAGTATCAATAACACTGCCGCCACCCACTGCCACAATAGCTTCCAATTGCTCTTGGCGAAAGCGCTGAATGGCCGTGTTCACAAAGCTAAGTACCGGATTGGGACGAACACCTCCCAATTCCACCCAGGTAATCCCAACCGCAGCCAGACTGTTTTTGACCTGGCCTAAAATACCATTCTTTTTCACACTGCCTTGTCCGTACAACAGCAACACACGCTTTCCCCAGGGCAGTGTCATTTCACCACAGCACGCGGTCTTCCCTTGTCCGAAAAGAATTTTAGTAGGATTGTAAAAAGTAAAATTCTGCATTTTATACTTCCTCTATTTTGATCGTCCTAACCCGGACAAGCCGGAACCAAAAATATTTGACAAAATTAACAGGATATACGGGATTTTAAATAAATCCTATCAATCCTGTTATCCTGTCAAAAGAAATTTTTTGCGCTCTTTACGATGAATAATTTTCTTGCCAAAAAAGCAAGAATTTAAGACGTAAGTTACTAAATACTGTCTAATCTTACCACTCTCGGCGGCTTTCCCAAAGCTGGAATTGCGGCCCCCGGATATTTATTAAATTTTGCCCCGTAAAATTCCTCTGTTTTTCAGGAAAAAACCTTGACAGTAATTTTACTGCCTTTTTATAATCTACATCTATTATCTAAACCTCAGGAGGGCCTTAAATGATCAGTGATTATAAGACAGAAAATATCCAGACTATTCTTCTAGCTGGACACGGCCAGGTTGGGAAAACAACCCTAAATGAGTCCTTGCTTGTTGTGGGTGGTTCTATTAAAGAGCCCGGCCTGGTTGACAAAGGTACGACAGTCTCTGATTTTGATGAAGAAGAAATTGCACGGAAAATGTCTTTGAAAACATCGCTCAGTTTTATTGAGTACCAAAATCGCAAAATAAATTTCATGGACACTCCCGGTTCACCGGATTTTATTGGCGAGGTGAGAGCAGGATTGCATGTTACTGATTCCATCCTGATTTCGGTGGATGCGGAATCCGGCGTACAGATCGAAGCGGAAAAACACGCTCGCATTGCCCAGGAGTTCAATGTCCCTCGTGTTGCTTTGGTAAATAAAATGGATAAGGAAAACGCGGATTTTGCTGCCGCACTGGATTCGATCACGCAAAAATTCGGAAAACCGGCAATACCACTCTGGCTGCCGATCGGTAGTGGCGGTAATTTCACCGGAGTTGTGGATCTTATGAAAATGAAAGCCCTGCTTTTTGAAGGCAATACTCCCAAGCCAAAAGTCGCTGATATCCCGGCTGAAATCAAGGACGCGGCGGATGAAGCGCATGAAAAACTCATTGAGGCCGCAGCTGAGGGTGATGACACGCTCACTGAGAAATTTTTGAATGGGCAGACGCTTACAGACGAAGAAATTGCCAAGGGATTGAATGAAATCATTTCGGCCAATAGTTTTGTGCCCGTACTCTGCGGTTGCGGTAATCGCATTGCCTGCGCCCAAGCACTATTGGATTCGTTTCTGCTCTTCATGCCAAATGCCGGCCAGCATCCGGACTTTGCCGGTTTTGAACCTGGCGAGCCGGACAAAGCCATGTCCCGCGAATCTAAAACAGATGCTCCTTTCTCCGGATATGTCTTTAAAACTTTGATTGACCAATATGCCGGAAAATTCTCATTTTTTCGTGTCATCTCCGGTACAGTGCTCTCTGATCAGGATGTCAGCAATGTAAATACCAATCGCAAAGAGCGGTTAAGTCATCTGCTGGTCATGCAGGGAAAAAAATCCTCTGAAGTTCCCAAAGCAGTAGCCGGTGATATTATCGCGGTGGCTAAGTTGGATGCTACCTTAACCGGGCACACCTTCGCTGATCCGGCCAAGGCCATTCAATATCCCGGCTTGCGCATGCCGCAAGCTGTTTACTCAGTTGCTTTAACTACCACCAAAAAGGGTGATGAACAAAAAATGGGCACTGTCCTGGGAAAAATGTGCGAGGAAGATCCTACGCTTTCCTTCCGGTATGAACCGGAAATCCGCCAGTCCCTGCTTTCCGCAATGGGTGATCTTCAAATCGAGATCACTTTAACCAAATTAAAAAAGAAATACAATGTTGAGGTACAACGCGAAGTACCTGGAATTCTTTACAAAGAAACCATTCAAAAAACCGGCAAAGGCCATCATAAACATAGGAAGCAATCCGGCGGGCACGGACAATACGGCGATGTGTACTTGGACCTGTCACCCTTGGAACGCGGTGGCGGATATTCCTTTGAAGATGTCACAGTCGGCGGTTGTATTCCCAAAGGATACATACCCGGTGTGGAAAAAGGCGTAAAAGAATCCCTACAAAACGGTGTCTTGGCAAAATACCCGGTTATTGACGTCGGCATCAAGGTTGTGGATGGTTCCTACCATGATGTTGACTCCTCGGAAATGTCCTTTAAAATCGCTGCCCGCAAAGCCTTCCGGGATGCTATGGAAAAAGCGTCTCCCGCACTCTTAGAACCGGTCATGAAAGTCAAAATCTTTGCCAACGATAGTTACATGGGAGCCATTACCAGCGACCTGAATTCCCGGCGTGGACGCATACTCTCCATGGGCACGGAAAAAATCGAGGCCAATATTCCGCAGGCGGAATTACAAACCTATTCTATGGATTTAAAAGCCATGACTTCCGGCACCGCTGCTTTTGAGATGGAATTTTCACATTATCAGCCGATCTCCGGGCGTATTGCGGACAATGTCATCAAAGCAGCCGCAGCATTGCATGCTGATAGCAAAGAGGATGATTGATAACAGTATTGAGCAGGATACGGATTTACACCCTTCGTCCTCTACTGGTAATAATAGGAGTGTAACCTTATTAGACTTCCCGGCGCACTAACATGTCAGTGAAGCGGGAAAAACCTAATCCGGATAAACCGGAACCAAAATTAGCCGCCGATGAACGCAGATAGACGCAGATATTTATAGCTTAAGAGATAATAAAAATTTTAATCTGTATTTATCGGCGGTTATCAGCGGTTAATTTTCTTTCCATTAGTTCACTGACATATTACGAATGATATTCATGCGAATTCCTGTGAATGAACACAAGACGAAACCGGCCTCTATCTAACCACTGCTATTCTACCCTTGGCTTTTTCCCCGGCTTTACTCGTTATGGAATACAGATATACTCCACTGGCAACATCTTTTCCCGCCTCGTTCCTGCCATCCCATTCTGCCATGCCCTGGTTTTGCTCTTTTATCTCTTTTACCAATTCGCCTGTGATTTTATGAATTTTTATACAGCTCTCGGTTGGCAAGTTCAAAAATATTATCCGGCTGTGTCCGGAAGCTGGTTTGTAGGGATTCGGATACACCTTCAGCCCGGATAAATTACTTGCTGCTGCCACCGCTTCAATGGTCACGGATCCAGGGCTGGTTGAAGATATTGGTACTGAGGAAGCCTCGGGATCACAGGCCACAGCTTCATGTATAGGCAATTCCACTCTTCCGGCAGCGGCGGCAGGTGATAGCTTGAATATAATATTTGCCACAGTTCCCTGATTAATTGTGTTTTTGTTCATGCCGTATACTATTACGCGAATACTATTAAAAGTACTCCCCACCTGATTATAAGCCACCTCTTTCCCTGCCTGTTGCGTGGCCTCACCTGTGGTTACCCGGTCAAATATCAATTGATTTTTATCGTAATCCAAATCAAATTGCAGGGCCGCAATATTCTCTCCGCTCTCCGGAATTGCATTAATGGATACTGTTATCTCTGTGGTTTCCCCCAGAATTGCGCATACGTTTCCTCCACTCAATTGACAGGCCCTAACATTGCCCCCCCCTAACATCTCCGCCAGAAAAACAACCGCCATAACGCAAATTCTCAATAGTCCTGTACAATTGACCCTTTTATTATCAGACCTCATTTTCTTTTTGCTCATTTTGCCCCCGTCATTATGGTTTTTATTATTTACATCGCTTAACTGAATTTGGCAGATACCCTATAAGTTCATGCCCAGCGATATACGATGTGTGTATCCCAAGTCTCCATATGGCACCCATGTATAATCAAGCTCCAGCCCTAAGAAATCAAAACCTATACCACTGGACAAGCCGGAAAGCGCGTTTAGATCAGCCAGGGTGGTCGTTTTATAACCAAGCCGGCAGGCTATTGACAGCTTTTTCATTACTGCAAATACATATTCGCATCCCACATGCAAGCTGGGATCGTTATCTATTGGAAACCCTCCTTCCAATGCCATAAGCAGGCTCTCGGTTATTTGATAACTTACGCCCAGCCGGATGTTTAACGGCAAAGGATATCCCGCTTCTATAAATTTTATCTCCGTCCCTATGTTTTGCACGCTAAGGCCTATTCCCAGCTTGTCGTCCAAAACCCTGCCTAATACCCCTAAATCTACAGCATACGCGTGTGCAGTCGCGCCGTCGATTTCTTGCTGGATATATTTTACATTAATTCCAGCATTCCAGATAGAAAATATTCTCATTCCATAGGCTAAATTTACAGCAGCATCATAAGGTTTGAAGCTCCCGTTTGGTTCCCCATACTCATCCAGCTTTTCTATGGGCGACATGGAAAGATAATTCAAACCTATGCCGAGTGTGCCAACACCTATAGGCTGCACATAGGCCAGAAATTCATAATTAATACTTTCCAATCCAAAAGTATGCATACCTAAAATTTGAATGCTTTTAATCAGGCCCAGCCCGGCAGGATTCCAATAAATGGCACTGGCTTCATCCGCCACCCCGCTATAGGCTTCTCCCAGCGCCACCCCTCTGACGCCGCAGCCCATCTTTAAAAATTGCGCCCCGGTTGTTCCTGCACTATCTTTTGAAAACTGCCCTGCATTGGAAGAGTGAAATATCGAAAAAGCAAATATCGTAAACACCAAAAGAATTACATTTTTCTTGCTATTTTCAAACATTTTTTTTCCTCCTTTCTGAATTGCCTCTTTTAAATAAGTATAGCTTATATATTTTGCATATGCAATTTTCATAGTAATAAAAATGATACTTAGTTTGATAGTTAATTGGTTTCAGTTGCGGAAAGAAAAGTTAAGCTCGCATAGCTGTAGATACTATTATCAAGAAAATATTTTTGCTTATATTACAATGCTTTTCAGGATTACGTATTATGGAACTGTCTGTGATAAGTTTTTTTTAAATATTTTGCTAAATATGTGATTGTAAAGTAAAACCTTGTAATTACATATAAAACTTGATAATTAGTAATTTTTTAGGGGTAGTGAAATAAAGTTCGCAATTATTTTTATTGTATCCATTGTAATCACCTTTTATTTTTACGGCTTTCAGGCACGATAACTCTTTATCCACTTTTGGATTTTATTATCATTGGGATTATGCGAAAAACATCCTTTTGCCGCAAGTTTTTTAAACTCTTCATAAGGATCATTTTTATCCCCGGCCTTGCGTAGGTGTTTTTCATCATTTAAATATAGATATAGAATAATTTGAGGATGGCGGGAAAAACAGAAAAACAATCTATAACGTTGTAATCCCTGCTTATAACGGCGATATTTTTTAAGCTCATCCCGCAAACGATATTCCGGTAGGTTTGGATCTTGTGGGATAATTTCCTGGTCGGCTTTACGAATGCGACAAGCAAGTTTTACAATTTCGTGTTGTTGATATTCTTTACTATCAAGCTTATTATGCAGCTCTCTAACTTGTTCTTTTAGTTTTGCTATTCGCTGGAAGTAAATATCATGGTATCTTAAAAGATATTTACTCCTCATCAGCAACAACGCCTTTGAGCAGCTCATCCCATTCTTTATCCCAAATCTCTTTTGTACTATGAAGTTTTTCCGGATGTTTCATGGCATCGATTGCCAAAGCATTAATAAATCCGGCAAACAGATGTTCTGATTCAATAGTATCTAATTCTGTTTTAGGACGAATGCTTAGTTTTTCCGGAGTGCTCTCTAAGATAACCTCTTTAGTTCCAGCATTTTTGAAAAACTCCATAGGTATATCTACTGCATAGCTGCCGCCATGTTTAAATAACTTTCTAACCAATACACTCATAATAATTCCCTCCTTCCTTTGCATTATAAGTATACACAAATATATACACTTTGTCAATGCTCTAAATACGAAAAATGAACCGCCTCAGGAGTTTTCACGAAATAAGCATCAGGCCGAGACTCGGTTCTGCTTAAATTTGCATGAAATGACGGTAGCATTGGTAGGTATTGTAAAGATCAATTTTACTGGTAATCTCTTGGGTGGAATGCATGGATAACAGCGGCGGACCCACATCAATGGTATCCATCCCATAACGAGAAAGGTACATGGCTATTGTACCCCCTCCTCCCAAATCAAGCCGGCCAAATTCTCCACTCTGCCACTGAATCCGTACTGAATCCAATTGCCGTACCAGCCAATTCATATATTCGCCCGAAGCCTCATTGGTAGAATATTTGCCGCCTCCGCCGCCGTATTTTTCCACAGAAACACCGCAGCCTAAAGCGGAGGAGTTCCTGGGATCACTAATGCCTTTAAAATTCGGATTCAACGCTTCTGTGACATCCGCGCTAAGGGCTGTCGCTTGCTCCAATATTTCCGCAGGCGTACAACGAAGCTTGGCTTTTCGCTGCACTTCTATCACAAAATTATCCAACAACCGGCTTTGGGCAGCCGTATCGCCGAATGAGCCTATCTCCTCCTTATCCACAAATAGTCCCAGGGCCACCCCTTTGGGCTGTTTGATTTTCAGCAAAGCGGCCAGGGTGGCATACACGCATGCCCGGTCATCCTGGCCATAGGCTGCAATACAGGACTGATCAAACCCTATGTCTACCGGACCGGCGGCCGGCACAAAGGATATATCCGCCGAAATAAGATCGCGTTCAACCAAACCGTATTTGCGATGCAACCAATCCAAGACAGCCAATTTTACCCGTTCCTTCTCCTTGCTATTTTGGATGGGACGATTGCCAACCACAATTCGTAGTTGTTCGGCCTGAACCGCTTCCTTAGCGGACTTGGACATTTGTTCGCGTCCCAAATGCGGTGGCATGTCTGGAATAATAAACTGCGGGTCATCCTTTTTTTCACCTATTACAAAAGTTTTGGTTCCTTGCTTGGTATGGACTACCGCATGCATACTCAGCGGAATATTGACCCATTGGTATTTTTTAATACCGCCATAGTAATGCGTTTGCAGCATGGCCAGCTGACTATCTTGAAAAAGCGGATGTGGCTTCAAATCCAGACGAGGGCTGTCTACATGGGCTCCGACAATACGCCAGGTTTTCTGCGCCTCCCCCAGAATGGCTGCCAGCAAAGCTCTGCCTTTAATGGATTTATAAATCCGGTCACCTGTTCTAAGCGTCGCCTTGCCGGACAGGGATTGAAATCCTTGTTGTCGCAGCTGTTTCTCCATGACCTGGACGCACTCACGTTCTGTTTTGGCTTGTCCGAGGAATTTTTTATATTGCCCGGCATAGGTATCCACAGCCTGAGCGGTCGCGCCGGAGACGCTGTCCCAAGCTGATTCGGATTTATAAATCAGCCGCTGTGAAGACACTTTTTTTGTTTTCTTCTGTTTAGAGGGTATTGGGATCACCTGCTTTTAGTTGTTCCAATGGTTTGCTCTTTCGTATGGTTCTATTTTTTTGGTGAACAGCGCCTACAAACTCCAACAATATCCCCACATTTTTTTACCAGTATGGAATTGATTGCTCCGTGCTATTGGATCAGATTTGAAATTCCCATCCCTCCCGAGCTAAAAAAGTCTTGCCAAACGCCCGGCGCGCCGGTTCCAGTATCTTTTTTTCCAAAAACGCGTCTGAATGCGTTTGATCATGATGGTAGAGATGCAGTCGCTTGACTCCGGCCGCTTTGGCCATTTCAACTCCTTTTTCCCAGGTACTGTGCCCCCAGCCTTTGCGGCCCTGTTGATATTCCCCCGGGGTGTATTGAGCATCATAAATTAAAACATCCGCTCCTTGAGAAAGCCGCAATAAATCCTGATCCATGCCGGTCTCCGGATGTTCGGTATCCGTGGCAAACACCATACTCTTGCCCTGGTGGGTAAATTTGAAGATAAATCCCCCTGCCGGATGATTTGATTGGCAATGGGTAACCGTAAGTTTTCCGATGCGAACAGGTTCACTCTTCAAAATTGTATTAAATACCTGTTCACTTGGCATTTTATCAAACTCTACCGGAAAGGTGATAAAATCCTGCTGTCGTTTAAGGATTTCCTTCACTCGTTTGGAACCATAGTGAATTATTTTGTTGCCGGGAATAAAATTCGGAACAAAAAAGGGGAATCCCATAATGTGATCCCAGTGAAAATGCGACCAGAAAAAGACAACCTCGCCTTTGCCCTGTTTCAATTCTTTCTGCATGAGTTCGGTACCCAGGACACGTAATCCGGAACCGCCGTCCACAATAATCTGTTTTCCATTAACCTGAATTGAGAGGCAAGTCGTGTTACCCCCATATTTTATAGTACTCTTACCGGGTGTGGGCAAAGATCCTCGAGATCCATAATATTTGATTCGCAAAATACACCTCCTGCAAGAACCGCCGGCTACTTCCCGCAATGATGATATTTCCTTCCCAACTTCAGGCTTTTATTTTAGCAAGTATTGCGTAAATGAACAATCCTGTTTTTTCTACTTTTTAATACTTTCGGCTGCCAGCAGTAATCCCAATATGGTCTTCCCATCAACAATTTCGCCTGTGGTTATCATCCGCAAAGCTTTCCGAAACGGCACAATCAGAACCGATAAAAATTCATCAGCATCCAACTGTAAATCCGCTACCTTGCTCAAGTCCTGGGCCAAATAAATATAAATTTTTTCCTGGCAATAGCCCGGTGAACTATACATGTTCACCATGAGCCGGAGGCGACGCGCACGAAAACCAGTCTCTTCTCTTAATTCACGTATAGCAGCCTGCCGCGGTGTTTCGTTGGCATCCACCAAACCAGCCGGAATTTCCCAGAGCATGCGTCCAATGGCATAGCGATACTGTTGAATTAACACCACCCGCTCACCGGACAGTAGCGGTACCATCGCAACTGCCGGAGCATGACTAATCACTTCCCGAATGCTTCTACTGCCATCAGAAATTTTTATTTGATCAACATAAAGATCAAGTATCTTTCCCTGATAGATGACTTTACGCCGGATTTTACGTTCATTCGCCTTTTTCTTCAAACTGCCTCCACTCGCTCCACTTCCGGAACAACCTCTTTAATACGCGCTTCAATCAGTTGTTTTAAGGTCACGGTTGCCATGGGGCAGGTCCCGCAAGCCCCTTGCAAACGCAATTTAACCACCTTACCCTCTATAGCCACCAACTCAACATTCCCGCCATCCGCCTGCAATGAAGGGCGGATACTTTCTAAGGCTTTTTCAACTTCTTCTTTCATATTTCCTCCTTGTACGGTTGTCCGTATTGTCAAAAATATATGACTTAAATTCTTAAAAATACTTT
>JAGLMY010000014.1 GCA_023139775.1 bacterium | reverse complement strand
TTGCAATATGAGTTACAATCTGCCTAATCAGGAACGATTCTTAATTGTAACTTGACAGGTTTTAAGGGGTTTGTTAAATTTTACTTAACTGTGTGACTGGCGAAGGTGGACAACCACCGGGAAGCACGGTGCCAATGCGGGGGAAAGCCGAACGCCTGGGCTGTCGCTCATTATAGTGAGCGGAGGCTCGGGCTTTTTATTAGAGCGCCGTTTTCACAAAGGGGGCTACTATTATGGCTGAAAAAAAAGAAGCATTCAAACGCGGTCGCTGGTCAGTCAAGATTGATTTGCAGGATTTTATTTATCGAAATTACCAACCCTATGAGGATGGACCGGAATTTCTCAAACCAGCCACAGCCCGTACTAAAAAAATTTGGCACAAAGTAACCAAACTCATACAGGCTGAGTGTGAAAGCGGCGGTGTGCTGGATATTGATGTGGATACTCCCAGTGGTATTGCCACGCATGCTCCGGGATACATTGATAAACAAAACGAACTGGTGATTGGGTTGCAAACTGATAAACCGTTGAAACGCGCCATTAAGCCGGCGGGCGGTGTCCGAAATATCCAAAAAGCCTGCGAGGCGCATGGCTTCAAACTCAATCCGCGTGTTGTTGAGATTTTTACCAAGTACCGCAAATCACACAATGATGCGGTGTTTTCCATTTACAGTGAAGAAATGAAAAAGCTGCGCCGCTTAGGGATCATTACCGGATTGCCGGATAATTACGCGCGCGGCCGGATTATAGGCGACTATCGTCGTATTGCACTGTATGGTATTGATCGTCTAATTCAAGCCAAACAGGCGGATCTGGAAAAAATCGTCAGTGTGATGGATACCAAGAATATACGCTGGCGGGAAGAGATTGCCAGTCAGATTCAAGCTTTAAACGAGACTATTAAGATGGGTAAGCAGTACGGTTGCAATCTTAAGCGGCCGGCGAAAACCGCACGGGAAGCGATCCAGTGGACATATTTGGCTTATTTGGCTGCAGTAAAAGAATCCGATGGCGCGGCCATGTCCATTGGTCATTTGTCAGCCTTTTTTGATATTTATATAACCCGGGATATGAAGACCGGGGTCTTGACTGAATCGGCCGCGCAAGAGCTAATTGATGATTTCACCATCAAGCTGCGCCTGGTCCGGCAATTGCGTCCGCCGGAGTACGACCAGATTTTTGCCGGAGATCCGGTGTGGGTGACACTTGTGCTGGGCGGTATGGCCAGTGACGGACGGACCAAGGTCAGCAAAACCGATTTTCGTTTTCTGCAAAGTCTGCGAAATCTGGGATCAGCACCGGAACCCAATTTAACTATTTTGTATTCACCGCGTTTGCCGGAAGCCTGGAAAACCTATGTCTCAGAGGTTGCGATTCGGACCAGCAGTCTGCAATTTGAGAATGATGATTTAATGCGTCCGCTAGCCGGTGATGATTACGGTATCTCCTGCTGTGTCTCTTTATTAAAAGCCGGAAGTCAGATTCAGTATTTTGGCGCTCGTTGCAATCTGGCCAAGGCCTTGCTGCTCGCGCTCAATGAAGGCCGGGATGAAATTTACGGGGAACAGGTGGTTCCGAATGTACCGGCCCTTAAGGGCAAGTATTTAAATTACGACCAGGTGCACGAAAATTTTGTGTACGTACTTTCCTGGTTAGCGGAAAAATACGTTGATATTATGAATGTGATTCACTGGTCGCATGATCGTTATTATTATGAAGCAGTCCAAATGGCCTTGTTGGACTCTGAAGTCGACCGTCTTATGGCTTTTGGTGTTGCCGGTCTTTCAGTAGTGGTGGATTCCTTATGCGCTATTCGCTATGCCAAAGTAGAACCCCAACGCGGCCGGAATGGATTGACCAAGGCCTTTAAGCTAAAAGGGGAGTATCCGGCTTTTGGTAATGATGATGAACGGGCGGACAACCGTGCCCGGGATCTGATCATTACCTTTATTACAGCTTTACGTAAACATTCGATTTACCGTCGTGCCAATCCGACGCTTTCAATTCTTACTATTACCAGCAATGTGCTATACGGCAAGAAAACAGGAGCCACTCCGGATGGACGTAAAGCCGGCGAACCTTTTGCGCCGGGGGCGAATCCAATGCATGGCCGTGAGAAAAACGGTGTCTTGGCAAGTCTGAATTCCATTTCCAAGTTACCGTACTATGCGGCGCAGGATGGTATTTCCAATACCTTTTCCATCATACCGCACGCTTTAGGTCGTGACCAGGATACACGCAATGACAACCTGACCAGCATTCTAGACGGATATTTTACCAAGGGCGGACATCACATTAATGTCAATGTGTTGGATCGGGATCTCTTGAAAGATGCCATGCGCTGTCCGGAAAAGTATCCGCAGTTGACCATTCGGGTCTCCGGCTATGCCGTGCACTTTACCAAACTCTCGCGCGAACATCAGGAAGAGATATTGCGCAGAACATTTCATGAAATGATGTAATAAATATCGTAGGGGCGGGTTCCAAACCCGCCCCCCAACATCAAAAGGAAAACATATGCGACAACCCATTGGTCGGGTACATTCGGTGGAAACGCTGGGTACGCATGACGGGCCGGGTCTGCGTTGTGTCTTTTTTCTGGCCGGCTGCAATTACCGGTGTGCTTTTTGTCAGAATCCGGACACTTGGTCCTGCCAAGGCTCGAGCCGCATGACGCTCAAAGAAGCGCGCACCCGTTTGGAAACCCTATTGCCGTATTTGCGTCAACACGATGGCGGCATCACGGCATCCGGCGGTGAGCCTACCTTACAAGCGCCATTTGTTACAGCGCTGTTTGAACTGGCACATCGCCTCAAATTAAAAACAGCCTTGGATACCAACGGAAGCTGCTCGCGTAAGGTGGCACGCAAATTACTCGAAGTAACGGATCTGGCATTGCTGGATATAAAAGCGAGCGAGGAAAAGCTGCATCAAACCATTACCGGACAATCTTTAGCGCCGGTATTGGCCTTTGGACGCGAAGCTGCCGAGCTGCCGGGTAGATTGACCATCCGGCGCGTATTGTTACCTGGAATCAATGATGCTAAAGCAGAGATTGAAAGACTTGTGGAATATATTGTTTCATTAAAGAACATACCGCCTATTGAATTGATACCGTACCATAACTTGGGTGTGCATAAGTGGAAAGAGCTTGGTTTAAGATATCCCTTAAAAACTTTGAAACCTCCCACAGCTGCTGTCTGGCAACGGGTGGCACGACAGTTGGAGGAGAAAGGATTGGTTGTTTTTTAAAGATTGAAAGTAAGTATTTTTAAGTTTTTCCCGGAAGGTTTAATTCCTGTTGCTTCAATTCCGCTAATTCCGCCTGAATATTAATTTGATCTCCATAAAAAGTCTCTGCTTCTTATTATAATCCCGGACTTCTGATTAATTCCTCTCATTGCACCTGAAAGTAACGCAAAACCCCCAATTTTAAAAAAAATATTTGGCACGAATTGTGCTTTTCCTACGTATAAGGAAATCTAGCTACAGAGGTAATGTGATGTTGAATGAGAATATTTTGATTCTAGACATAAACCTGGTTTTTGCAGAAATACTGAAAGAAAATTTGAATATGTGTGGATTCAACAGAGTATTTTTAAGCACGCAGCACGACCTTTTAGCTAATGTCCTCTGCAGTCATCATTTTAAATTTATTTTTATTGATGTGGAAACCATTAAAAATGGGCAAGAGGAAATAGATCAATTCAATGCGTGTAGGGAGCTGGAGACAGTCGCAATCCTGATTCACTGGGAATACACTGAGGAAGTTGTGCATTTGATGAAAAAGTATCAAGCCAAACGGTTTATTAAGAAACCGTATGATATGAATTTGATCACAGAAATTCTTAATCCTGCAATCCTATAGTTATGGATTCCAAGGGGGGTCTCATGCGAATAAAACTAACACAACCAACCAGGCGTTTTCTGCGTAAAAGTATGGCCATGGTACTATCCGCTGTGATGGGTTATACCGGAACTGTGGCGCCGGCAACAGAAGCGATTGCGGCCTATGTCAAATCGTCTGCTAATGTCAAGGTGCGGGCTTTTCAAGATCGCAAAAAGACCGGATATTTCAGTCCGGTCTATATCAAAGAACAAATGGAAAAGCAGCAGGCAATAGTTGACTATCAAAACCGCAAAGAAGAATCTTTGTCGTACCAGCAAGGGAAACTGACCGGCAAAAACAGACAGAACATCGAGCAGGGAGTGTTGGAGCAACAACAAAGCGTGAAGCAAATGGAACGCTCCCTGCAAATGGCCAAGCAGAAGATATTTGCCATCACAGGCCAGAATGCCAAATTCAACTATGTCCAATATGACGACGGCAAATGCATCTGGTTTCAAGACGGCTTGGCAGTGCTTATTGAGAATGAAAAAATTATTGACCCGCAGGGAAATGTCTCTCTTAAAAATACCTATAACCTGGAATACAATAGCAAGCGGTTGCTGACCAGCTATGAAGCGGACACATTGGATTCCCTGGGCAATCTTACCCATGTCAAGTGGTCCGGCGCCACCTATACCAAAGACTCGGTTTTTTACGCCAATGATGATACCAACGCCAATAAATTGGTAACCAGTTATGTGCAGGAGAGCACGGATGCCTTTGGGAACAAGACCAAGTCAGAATGGTCCAACGGCCGGTACGAGGGGAAATTATTGGTCCAGTATGATGAGATCTTTACCAATGAACGGGGCAATAAAAATGTTAAGCATTGGTATGGAGCCCGCTACGATGAGAATAAACAACTGCAGGAATATCAAGAGACAGTGATTGGCGCCCAACAGAATCGCACGCAGCGGCATTGGTTGGGTGCCCGGTATATTAAGAATCCTGCTTACAGCAAGGCCAAAGAAAAACGCGGGGAAGCACAAATTGCCACAGAGTATTTATTAACAGCGTACACCGAAAGAATCACAGATGCGCTTGGAAATCAGTCTGTGAGGGAATGGCAACAGGGAAGCTATGATCAATACGGCCAATTGCTGAGTTACCTGGAAAAACATAGGGACGCATTAGGCCGGGAAAAACAGGTTGCCTGGAGCCAAGGACGCTATGATAAGTATGGCCGCTTGCTGCACTCCCAGGAGGAAACAACACATATTGACGGTACTTGTACCAGCGTCATATTTGACCAGGCGCAGTACAGTCATAAGCATCGCTTGCTGGGATTTCAAGAGACCAGAGTGAATGCCTTTGGCAAGACAAGCCGTACTGAACGTTGTGCCATCACCTACAACCAAGTGGGAGATATCCTGAGCTATCAGGATCATAACACCGATGTCCATGGGCTGAAATCCTCTCTCTGCCGGGAAAAGGCGGCGTACGACCAATTCGGACGGTTGCTTGCTTACACAGAACATACGATAGATGCTTTTGGGTATCAGCGCAGCCGGAGTTGGGGTGAGGTGGAATTGAACCGCTATGATCAGCTCATTTCATTTTGTGAAATCAATACGGATCCTTTTGGCAATCAAAGCCGGCGGTATTGGCAAAATTGCGGCTATGATCAATACAATCGTCTCCAGGAGTATCACGAAATCAAGATTGATATTCTGGGCAATCGTTCTGAACGTCAGTGGTTCAACGCCGCCTATGATGGTGTAGATCATTTGGCTGGTTATCAGGAGATACGTCAGGATCAATTTGGAAATGAAACCAGTGTTAATTGGCAAGCGGATTTGCAGGCTTCGGGGTTGGCTGCCTACAATAAATTCGGCCTAGTGACCGCCTTTCAGGAGGAAATGACGGATGTCTATGGCCAAAAGTCCACGCGTCATTGGCAGGCTGCCCGGTATGATGGTTTCGGCAATATTACCAGCTATCAGGAGGAAGTGATTAGTCCGGATAAATCAGTCGTGAGCCGTATTTGGGAAGGGGCCGAGTATGATTCTTATGACCGCTTGATTGAGTACCAAGAGACCTGGCAATACGCAGACAATGTCGTGGCCAAGCATCAGTGGCGTAAGGCTGAGTATGATGTCCTGGGCCGGTTGCTCAGCGTCGAAGAAACATTTTCCGACAGCGCCGGCAATGAGTCGCGTTGCGAGCAAGTAGACGCAGTTTACAATCAGTATCATCAGCGTATTTCCTATCACGAAGTGGTCACGGATTTAAACCAGGTGGTTATAGAGACCCACTGGCACAATGGAGTTTACGATCCCTTTGGAAGGTTGAGCGGTTATCAGCAGGAGAGCAGAGGAAGTGATCATCCGGGTGTGCTCATTTCAACTGAAGTAAAGGGCAGGAGATATGATCGTTTTCAGGAAGTCTGCGGAGGAGAAGAGGTCATTCGCACTGCAGGGCAAACCCGGGACAACCAGCAGGTTTTGGTTGAGACCAAAAAAAAGTACGCGAATGTGATACTGGTTTCCAATGCAGTGCAACAGTATACCCAAATTACCACTACCTTGGGTACAGATCCTTTTGGTATTTGGGTGGATTTAGAAGAACGCCTGGAGGTGAGAGATATCCAGCCGTTTTCCAGGCAGGAAATCCGCCGCAGCCTGGCAGCCGGCTTGGATCACACCATCATCACTACGCGCCATGATATAGTGCGCAATGCCCGGGGACAGACCATCGGGTATATTGAAGAAGTGTTTGACGAAGCCACACCGGCCGGGATCATGATCCGCGAGCGCAGCCAAGCATGCTTTAACAGCCGCGGCCAATTAATTGCTTATGTTGAATTGGAGCAAGGCTTGACCGGCAGCGTGAGCCTGCGTACAGTAACCGGCCTGCTCTACAATGGTCAGGGCCAATTGGTTTCTTCTCAAACCCTGACTCATCGCAGCAGTCAGGGTGAATACACTTTGCCGGAAAATTGGCCTGATTTGAATGCCGACGAACAACAATCTCAGCTGGCGGAAATTGTGAATAACCTGGGAATGGGAATTTCCTGGGAGCAGTTGAGCGCTGAGCAGCAGACAGCGCTTCTGGCTGGGCAAGCTGTTGCCTGGCAGGAGCAAGCCCTGCTTCAATTGGATGTTGGCAACCATTTAGTGTCTATGACTCTGAACCTGTCTGAAAACAGTCAGCGCTCAAGCATGCAGTATGATGTACTGGGCCGCATGGTGTATTTCGAGGAATCTTGCCAGACCCAGGGTAATGATGAACACCTGCGCACCATTTGGCAGGCCAAATCCTTTACGCCGGCCAATCAAGTCAAGTCCGAAGTATTAGAGAGTATTACTTATAATCCCCTATTAGGCGATTGGCTGGGGCAAGGAAACAAGACCCGGGTAGAGCGCTCAGGCCTGGGCTATAACCGCTATGGCCAGCTCTTGGGCTACAAAGAAACCGCCCAAGATTCACGCACCCCGGATCTTGTTACCCAAAAAAATGTGAAAGATATCACCTATGATTCCTTGGGCCGGATGGCCACGCAAGATGAGTTGACGCAACTAAAAGGTGAGAGTATCCAGGAATTGCCTGATATTGAAAACCTGGCAGCCGGCCTGCTGACTGGCATGAAATTACTGAGCTTTGGGTCAAATCCTGATGAATTGCCAAAGGAATGGACATGGGATCAAATCGATGAAGAACAACAATCCCGACTCCTCGCTGGTGAGAGTGTGATCATTTCTACACCCGAAGGTGAGATTCAAATTTCTTTGCAGGACGGCCAAGCCACAGTAATTAAAGTGGTCATGGATTTGACAATGCATACAGTGCGCAACCACGCTCAGTTCGACGCTCTGGGCCGGGTGATCGGGTACACTGATACTGTCCACACCTATGGTCAAGATGAACAGGGCCGTCAGCTGGATAAGATTGAAACTTATGTGCGCGACCACATTGCTTATGCTGAAGCGCATAAAGTCAGGTCCTACCACGAAACCCGTACTTCCACGCTAACCCCGGATCTTTTGACTGAAGTGTGGATGCAGGATTTGCGTTATGATCCCATGGCTAATTTGACCGGTTTCACGGAAAGAGTGATTCGAAAAAGTGCTCCCAGCGCGCCTGAATATTATTTAGAGACCATAACCAGGCGTACCAATATTCTCTACAATGCCCGGGGCCAAATGCTGGGATATCAGGAGACAGTATTCCGCTCAGACCAGCCTGAAAGCAAGCAAACCCTGGTTCGCCAGGCCATGGTTTATAACAGTATGGGTAATCTCATATCGTACAAAGAAACGCAGATTACTGTAGACCCGGAACTTGGCAAAACCCAGATCCAGACCCAAGTACAGAACATTATTTACAATAGCCTGGGACAGGAAATTGGACGCGAAGAAACCACCATAACCCGTGCCTGGAACCTGTTGCAGGAATTAATCCTGGAACAAGTCCGGAAAACGCAGATTTCAGATGTGCTTTATAATGGTTTGAACCAGAAGATATTTTCAATGGAAAAGCATGAGACTGAGGGCAATGCTGCGGTTACCACTGTTATTTTTGGCCGGGCCACATATAATCTCTTGGGACAACTTGAAGGCTTTAGGCAAATAACCCGTAACCAGGCTGAAAAAGATTCCGGAAATCTAAATCATACTCAGAGACTGGAGCGGACTCAAACTGGTTACAACACCCTGGGACAAGTCACTGAGACCACCGAGATTATCAACAGCTCAGACGCTCCTGCAAAAACCGTAACAGAGCATACTTCTGAGATTACATACACGCCGGCCGGCCTCAAATACAGTTACAGCAAACAAATCCGTGAAATTAGTACTGGCAGCTTGCCTTTGGATATAACTACCCTCATAACCCGCAAAGCCACCACTTATTGCAATGGTTTGGCCACAGCTTATGAAGAAGAGACCCTCAAGAGAGGCACTTGGACCAATCCGGATAATGGTGAAATTGAAGTTCTCGCTGAATTTACTAATGTGAAGAGAAAAGACATAGTGTGTTCAGCCGGTCGTCAAGTTTTAGCCTACCATGAGGACAATTCAGGCAATGGCATTGCCGGTGGATCAAAGACCGTGGACTGGCAGGGAGCATATGATCTGCAGGGCCGCAATACCCAGTCTCAAGAGATCGTGGATGATGGGGTCATGGTTTCGACTACTACCCGTGAAGTTGCAGAGTTCGATGAATTGGGCCGGGCTTTGAGTGAATCTCAAAGCGTGAATAGCAGATCCCATGTTTTGGATGCTGAGCAAAAACCATTACAAAACATTACCACTAAGGTCAATCGCTTGGACCTGCAATATGATGACCAGGGCAGATTGCTTGGCTATCAAGAGCAGAGTCAATCCTCTGAGCGGCCAGGCGTGCTCAATACCATTCAGCGATTGTATGCCACTTATGATCAATTGGGCCGGCAAAATGCATATCAGGAAAAGATTGTGAGCGTGGGATTTGATGAGACTGGATCCATAGCTCCTGACCTTTTCACTGAAAAGCTCATCACCCGCGCGTACACCAGCTACAATGGCCTTTCCCGAGTCCTGGAATATGAAGATGAAATCCTCTACTCTGACCGGGATGTAGGTGAGACCATCACGCGCTCAGATGTGAGCTATGATGATGTAGGCAGAGTAAAGACTTATTATGAAAAAATACGTGAACAGGATACTCAGGGAAAGGAATTGGATCGTGTAACTGAAACTTGGCGCGAAGCCACTGAGTATGCTGACGCTCGGGGCAGATTGACTCAATATATAGAAAAACGCATATCCAGTGATCAGCCGGAATTAGAGAAGACCATTACCTGGACTGCCACTGATTTTGATCAGGCTGACCGGGTGAAAGATTATACCCAGCAAACCGTGGTCAATAATATCAAGGGTGCGGAATATTCATTAATTACTACCCTGAAGCGCAGTGATATTCAATATGACCAACAGAACCGGGAAATAAAATATTCACAAAATGAATATTCCACGGATGCTCCTGATTTGGTTATTCATACTGATCGCACATTGACAAAGTACAATAATTTTGGCCAGGTGATTGCCTTTGAGGAAAAGGTTGAGCGTTATGATGCCCAAAATCCCCGGAACATGAGGATCAGCACGCAGGTTTCCCGCTCAGACATTCAGTACAACCTCTCCGGCTGGGAGAATTCCTATCATGAAGAAAGCGTGTCCTCACAAGCGCCAAATCTAATAACCACTACTGACTGGAGCCAAGCTGTATATAACCGACTTGGTCAAATAGAGCAATTCCAACAAAAAGTCCGCCAACAGGGGAAGGATGAAGAGGGAAATGCCCTGGGCGTGGTGATTACAACTACCCGTACAGTAACTGAGTACAATGACCAAGGCCAGGTTACAGCTCAAATCGAAGAGCTGGCATCTTCTGCACAAAGCCAAGTGACCACCACCGAGACTTTATCAGATGTTACGTACAATGGCCGCGGCCAACGCGAGACTTATAATAAAACCATCACCAAGGTATCTGAAGACGGAAAATTGTTCCAAAAGACCAGCATTGAGCGGGAGCAAACCGCCTATGATGCGTTTGGCCGGGAACTCTCTTACACGGAAAACCGGAACAGCTCAGATGCACCTGATGTAAATACAGAAATCAATTGGATTGCCTTGGACTTTGACGGCTTAGGCAGAGTCTCGGCCTATCAAGAAGATGTCACCCGCATTGGCAGAAAGGCGGCAGGCGCCGAAGTTTTGCAAACAGTGGTCAGTACCCTCCGCACCAATATTTTGTACCAGGATCAAGGCCATTTGCTCTCCTATCAGGAAGAAGTGGATTCTACTGCTGAAGGTCACATCAGCCGCGATTGGCAAGTCTTGCACTACAACCTTCTAGGTCAACTGACAGGGTATCAAGAGACCGGCCATAAGCCGGATCGCGGCAACTACACCTACTTGTGGGAAGCGAGCTTTGATGAGTTCGGTCAAGTGGATAGTCTGCATGAGAATCTGCAGACTGACAATGGCAGCATGGACTATGACCAACACAGAGCCGGCACTACTTACAATAACAAAGGCCAGGTAATTGGCTGCACTGAAACCGGCTGGACAGTGAACCAGCCAAGTTATACCAAAATTTGGGATGCGTCATTTGAGGAGGCCTATACACTATCCGGCCAACAACAGCATTATCAAGAAGTCTTTACCAATGATTTGGGTGTGACAACCGAAAAAGAGTGGTCCCAGGCTGAATACAATGCATTAGGACAACTTATTCGCTATGTGGAGAGGCTGCGGGAAACCGCAGCTGGAGTGCGGGATATGCAAATTATCCGCACTTGGGAGGCTCATTATGATGACGCCTACAATATGGCAGGACAATTGGCCCATTACGAAGAAACCAAGACAACTGAATATTATAATCCCCAAACCGGAGAATTACTGGAGAGCATTCCCTCGCGTGTGATTTGGCAGGCTGGGGAATACATTGCTGGTTTAATACAGGAATTCACTGAACAGACCATACATTATTTAGGCTTGCCTGAGGAATACACCTCCACCTACACTCGCTTGGATATGGATTATGATGCATCCGGGCATCTGCAAGCCTATTTTGAGACTGGCAATGGACCAGCTACCGGCCAATATGAAAAGAATTGGCAAGTACTGGGATTTGACGCTAATGGCCGTGAGATGGGTTATGTGACCAATGGATATTCCCAAGCCAGTGGCGTGAATAACAACTTGATGCGGGAGAACATTGTCTATGATTCCCATGGCCGGATTTTGGCTTATCATGAAAAGGGTATTGCCGATGGCAAATACATTGACCGGCAATGGTCAAGTGAGCCTGAAAATTACGATGTATTGGGCCGCATACTCGCCTTCACTGAAAATGGCTGGAATGAGAGCGGACGCTATGAGAAGTCTCAGAGCAAAATAGTTTACAATCATCTCTCTTGCCTGAAAAGCTATGTGGAAAACGGCTGGAACATTACTGAAGGAAATTATGTCAAGATTGTAAGCAACCTTACTTATGATGAAAAAGGCCGCCGCTTATCCTACCACCAAGTACTTGAGCAGGAAGATCAAGAGAAAATTACAACTACAGATTGGCAAGTCATATCTCCTCAGGGGTATAATGACAAAGGTCAATTACTCGGCTACACAGAAACCAGTACAGTGCATGATCCAGCGGGCGTATTGCAGGAAGAAGTCAGCATTGAGTGGTTGGCTGATTTTAAAGATTCTTACACAGACCTGGGCCAGTTGCTGCGTTTTATTAGTACCACCCAAAAGATCTCACCGGATTTTGGTACCCGTACTGTCATCCAAAAGCGCAGCCATTCCCGATTCCAGGCAGATGGCCGCCTGCAATCCTATCATGAGGCCATCACCAATAAGATTGAAAATGAAGGCCTTACGCAAGAATCAACCATTGCCTCGATTCGTTCAGGCATTGAATATTATGGACAAACTGAGAATTCCCCGGATGAAGGCGAAACTTGGTCAAATCAAATTCCACCAAATGGGTCGCAACCTCCAGCAACAGACGAGTTGTGGCGCCACGAAGGCATGATAGCAGCTTACCAGGAATTGATCCTGGGCACCAATGCTGAGGAAAAGCCGGTTCAGCATATTTTCCAGGCTGTGAATTTTGACCAGGATGGCCGGCAATTGGGCTATCTGGAAGTGAATGCGGATGAGGATTTGGCAGCAGGGATTTTGCGGCGCTTTAGTGAATGGTTGAGTGAAGTTCAGAATGGATTCCCAGTTGCTTTAACTGAGGAATGGATTCTCCAGACTCTGGAGATTGCCAATCTCTTGGTATTTGATACTCTTGGTATTATCCGGAAAATCCAAAATTGGATGGCAGAAAATATATCCGGCTTTACTGATGAAATTAGAAATATTGTCACAAATCTTTTGTCAACTATCAGCAATTTATTATTCCAAACCGCAGATGCCTTTGATAATCTCTTAGCAGAATTAACAACCAATCTTACCTTATCTCCTTTCGTATCATTCGTTGAAAATTTATCCATGGCTGTAGAGACGCGATTAATCGCGTCTCTACAAACCACCTTACCGGCCTGGACCGCGGCTGATACAGCCTATGCCAAACTCCATCCTTTTGATTACACAGTCACAATTACCCAGCGCCGGGATACGGTTTATGATGAATTGAATCGTCCCATCGCCTGGCAGGAAGAAACCCGTTCTTCAGCTGCGCCTGATAAGATTACCATCTCAGATGTCAATGTCACCTATGAAGGCAAGACCCAGCGCTATGCCACCTATGCGGCCCGCCTGGTAGAGGGTGAGAAGATCACGCATTTGTATCGCAATGACTATGCCTACAATCCCTTGGATCAAGCTGTGGCTTATAAAGAAACCGTGTTTGAGGGCGATATTCTCGAGATCAATGGAGTGGAAACTGATTGGCGCACCCTGGCTATAGCAGACCGCAGCCGGCTGATCAATAACCTTGTCGATGAAGTGCAAGAAGTCAAAGAGCTGGTTACTATTAATTGCTATGAAAATGTGACCTACAATGCCATTCAGCAAATGACCGGCTATGACCTCACCACCCATCGCCGCGGCTTTACTTTCCAGGCTTTCTCTGAAGCAGCAATCATGGCCGAATCCCTGACTCAACAGCAGGAAATGATTGAGAAACAGGAAGAAGTAGTGGCAGAACAACAAGCCCTGTTCCAGCAAGCCCAGGATGCTTGGCAAGCTGCTTATTCAAATCTGGCAGTACCCTATTTTGGCAGTGATTTACCTGACAGGAATGATCCCGCAGCCGTGATGCAGGAGATTACTTTACGTTTGCAAGCTAAATTTGTGGATGAAGCAACCCAGGAAAACAATGTGGATGCTGCCCGCGAAGCATTGGATGCTGCCTTTCAGTTCCTTAATGATAAGACCAGTGCCTTGGTGGAAGCTGTCAATGCTCTGGCTATTGTGGAAAACCAGTGGCGTCAGGCCATACACCAGCAAGATCAATTGATAACAGACATTAAGAATTGGGCAGGTACAGATTATGCCAATCTGCACACTGCGATTGATAATTTAAAAACCTATTATCAGGTTTATGCCAGTGCTGATTATGCTCAGGCTGCTGCTGATTTGGAAAGCATACGCAGCACTATTACCAATGTGCTTGGCAATTGGGATGCCGGCAATGTGGGAGCACCCTGGCCTGATACCTTAGGAATCGGCATGGACAGCATCGATGCTTTTTTGACGGAAGAAAGTTCGGTTCAGACTTTAATGCAGCAGGCCTTGGATTTAAAGGATGCTTTGGCCCTTTTCTGTGATAGCTGCCAAACCATTGCTGAAAACATTGACCAGCAAATCGGCTGGCTGGATGGCGGGCAGCCTGCGTTGGCTGGAGGCTTGTGCGATCAATTTGACCAAGCTTTGGTAGCAAAAGGTATTGCAAAAAATGAATATAATACAGCCGTTGGTATAAGAAATGCCGCGCAAGGCGAAGCAGATTCTCTTTTGGCTAAATTGAATAATCTTAATAATGCCTGGACTTCTATTTCCGGTCAACTTGATGATGAAGTAGACGTGGTAAAGAGTTTGGTGAATGCGTTTGAAACAGAATCGCAAAATGTCGCGGATAACCTATGTGACATTTCCTATGCTGATTGGGTAGGTCCAAATGGCACATATAGTTATTCTGGTGCAACAATGAGAAGATATGACGTGACAAGCACTGTAATGTCACAATATGATGATACACCTGCATGGGGTATACACTATACTTGGCTGGTCTTTCCTAATTGTCCTAATCAAAGTGAGTTAGATCATACTCATCACGATTTCTCGACGTATTATTATAGTGAATCTTATGTAGTAAAGCCAAAATCAATCTTTAATGGTAAACCAAGTGAATTTGATAAGCGGAATATTGTCGAACCAATCATACAAGACTACAGAGACGCGAAAAGTGCATTAGACAGGGAAGTACAGGATAAATATGATCCGTTAAAAGATAAGGTTCATACTTTACTTGAACTGACGACTAATGAAATAAATGCCTTGGCAGGTCTTTTAGCTGATGACTACAAAATTCAAGTGCAAGCTCTCTATACGACCAAAGAACAGCAGAAATATCAAGCATACGTAGATCAATTAAACACCATACCGCCCTTGCAAACAGTTGTAGATCAGAAATTTAATGAGTGGCAGTCTGCCATTTCAGTACATCTGGCAGCGAAGACAGCTCTCGATGTTGCCATCACAGTTTGCCAAGATGCCTATGATAGCCTGAATCTAATCACTTCCTTGAAAGACAGAGCTCTGGCTAATTATGAAGGTGATTTAGGCATTGCTGTCACTGGCACGGAATTATTGGATACTGCCAACACTGAAACCACTGCCAAAGACCGCTATCTCCAGGCCCGGATTGAACACGATGATGCTTATAACCAGGTCCATGGCGTCAGTGGAAAAAAACCTTTATACGATCAGGCTGTGACTGATCTTTTAAATGCCGGCCAGGACCGACAAGCCGGACAGGATATCCTGGAAACCATGGTCAGTGTGCAAAAAGGTATCCAAGCTGCACAGGCTGATTTGCAAATCGAAATTGAAATGCTGCGGCAGATTAACCAAGACTCACAGGAATTAAGTATCCGGATTTCCGAGGAATTATTCGGCAATGCATTCCTTTTAGATGGTCAGGGATTCAATTTGACAGCGCAACAGGCGCAAACCTTAAGCCAGGGCAAGGCAATAAACCTTGGGGAAGATTATGATTTAGCCCGCTTGTCACAGCAAGCAGAAATCAAAGTTAATGCCGGCCAGAACCTGACTGCTTCACGCCGGAATATAACTTATGAGAAACGCGGCTTACTGGACAGATACCAAGAGATATCCTTTACTGGGACGCAGGTACGGGTCAAAGCAAAAACCGGGGATGATTGGCAAGTCATCGAATGGCTGGACTTGGCTGAAGAGCAAAAACAGGAAGTGTTGCAACAGGAGCCCGAGGCTCTGATGGTTGAAATCTTAGGCAGCGGCTCACTGAAAATAACTGAAGCCCAAAACCATGCTCATGATGCCAGAGGCCGCATGACCGGCAATCAAGTTATAGTGCATGAGACCCGCTATCAGGATACTGAAAAAGTGAAACGGACCTATACTGTAACCACGAAGGACATGGATTACGACAACCAGGGCAATATGTCCAAATATATCCGGACCAAGGCAGAAGGAATCCGCACTATTGTGGAAAGCACCTTGCAAGCTCTCCAATATGATGAGTTTGACCGCTTAATTGAGTCCCATTTACTCATTGAAGAAACTGTGGGGCATGTCGATACATCCAAGGAAATTCATACCACAGGGATGAAGTACAATCATTTGGACCAGATGACAGGGTTTGTAAGGGAAACCTGTGAGAATGCCAAGTGGATCTTTGAAAAAACATTGAGTGCCATGCGTTACAACCTTCAGAATCAGGTGGAATTTTCTGATATGCTGATTTTGGAAACGAGGGAGAGTGAAGGCCTGACAGCCGGAGATTTTGCGGTCATGGCGGATCGGGCGGCTGCGCAGGAAGCTTTTGGAGAACAAGGTAAAGTTACGCGTGTTATCACCCGGGATATGCAATATGATGCCCGGGGGCAGGCGATTTCGCTCTTTAGGACCATTATTGACAATGAAAAGCGCACTGAAGAGGATGTCCGGGAAATGGTCTATAATGGGGAGCGCCTGATTCACAGTAAAAGCAAGGTGCAGGAGACAGGTTTTCCGGCAGCCAATGGTGAAACTCATTTGTACTACCGCAGTTATGAAATAGAGATCGATAATTTGGAGTATGATCAATCCGAGCAAGTGACCCGGCAAAGGAAGCTCACCCGGGATGGCAACAAGGTTACCACTGAGGATCTGACTATGGAATATGAGGATCCTGAAGGTCGGATGACTTATGCCTTTAATAGCATATCTGAAAAATATGGTGATCTGCCTGTGCACCAATATACAGTTGAGACCACAATTCACAGCTACAATGATGAAAATCAGGTTGCGCGGCAGACCCGTATTATTGTGGACGGCCGGAAGCAAATCACAGAGAGCAACCAGGATACTCTTGCTACCACGGTGTTTGCATACTATGCCGGCCGCAGGCAAAGGCGTGAAATTCAAGTGATTGAGGCTTCCCTGGGCAATCCTCCGGATGCCAATCCTTACACCAAAGTCTACAAGCTTACGGAAGAAAACATGGTCTATGATTCTTTAGGCCAACTGTTGTATTGCCGCCGTATTCGTGAAACCCATGATCAAGGAACTACGAACTATGTACAGGAAGAAACTACTTATACCTACAACACCCGCGGCCAACTGCGTGAATCAGCCATGGTGCGCACCTCCCATTCCGGTGATATTGCTGAGGGCAAAACAAACACCATGGTTACCCGTATTCCGCTTTCCGGGTACGATGACAGCAATCAGATGGAACGATTCAGCAACATTATCTTCCAGGGAGATACACTTGGCTATCGCGGGGAGGAGAGACGCTGGCAGGAATTAAGTGAGGCGGATAAGGACAATCTGACACACGGCAGATTCAAAGAAACATTAAACAAGTCCGTAGCAGTCAACAGCATGGGTCAAGTGAAATACGATGACCATGGCCGCCTGCAGGATTGGATCGGAACCATGCGCGTCTTGGGGCCGGTCACCACTGCTTTAGGTGAATTGCTGGAAGCGACATTTGCCGGCAAGTCTTTTGGTCCGGAGGGCGCGGCGGAGCAAATCATCCGGCAGAATAAAATAGAAGCATTTGACCGCACCTTGGGATTGGGCACGATTTTGGTTGCCAATGGCGGTGCAAGTATGGAAATTGCGGCCAAGGCTTTAAGCGATAATGAAAAAATCGGCCTGATCGATCTGGCTGGTCTAAATTTGGACGCAACCGACCAAGTAGTACTGAATGGTAGTGAGTATAATTTGACTGCCTGCTCAATCCGGCTGCCTATTGATGCAACATCCGTGACCGTAAGAAAGGACACCCAGTACAACACCTTAGGTCAAGTCTCGGATTATAAGGAATTTACATTTGCAGGCAAAGGCTTAGTGCTAAACGGCAAATACACGGTTTGGGATGCCTTGTCAGAATCCAGACAGCAAGAATTAATCGGTATTTGGGAATTGGCAGGTCAGGAAGAATGGATTGAAATGGATGCTGCTTACGCAGACGACCTGCCCAATAATTTTGTGACGCTCGTGCACATGCAAAATATCCGTTATTCCGGCCAGGGAGACAGGGAGACCTGGAAGCAAACAGAACAGGAACTACAGCTTTATCTCAAGGACAGCTTGCGGCCGGATTCTGAGACCGGCAATATCCGTCTGGCCGTCAACCGGAACAGCGGCACAGAAAGGCTGGAAACAGCGCTGAGGGATATTAATGGTGAAAAAAAAGAGATCGGAATACATCAAATCAATACCAGCAGCAATGGTTTGGAGACCGAGGAATGGATATTCTTCAAATATGATGACAAGGGCAGAGCCTCCGAGCTGCTTAAACTCCGCTGGCGCGCCAATGAGGAACAATGGGTGGCTGAATACACTGAAGTGCTGGATTACAAGCAGGTCTCCAACCGCGACGTCTTTGGTATGATAGCAACCACCACCGGTTTTGACGTTTCTTTGACTCAAGGCTTGCTGGACAGTTCCCTAAGCCAGGCTGATTTCCAGGGCTTTGCGAATGCCTTGTTTGACAGACCTGATTTCCGCGAGGCCGGCCAAACCTTGGCTTACCAAGAATCCACCAATGCCCGGGTGGAGACAGATTTAATGGAATTTCGCTATGAATTGGATGGAACCAATCCCAGAACCAGTCAAACCATTCGCATTCATACAGATGCTAAGAATATATCCACAGTAGAGGATACCTACTATTATTATGCTTATAAAGGAGATTCCAAGCCAACCTATACGCGGTCCATTAAAGCCAATCAGCCTGCTTATTCAGTAGAGACCTATTTAGAAAATCCGGATGACGCGGACTCGGAAAGAAAGCGAATTGCCTATAATCCGCCAACAACTTTGGTTGGCGCTGAGAACCGGCCCGTTCAAAGCATAGAAGATGCCTCTCTGCTGTATGACAGCCGCGGGATTTTAAAATCTTCTGATGTAATTAGACTGGATGTTGGTGGTGTTATGACCAGGGAGTTGACCAAATTTACTTATGACTATGGCCGGGTGAAACATAGTGATAAAAAAATCTGGCAGGATATTGGCGGCAGCTTTGAACAGCCGGATTTGACCACAGAAAGACCTGATGACGTGGAAGGTCTTCCCATAGATTTTAAAGTTTATGCCGGCGGCGGACAAATGTTCAGAGAGGAAACGGATTATACCTACACTGGCAGTGAGGTAACGCACAGTGAGATAAAACGAACGGAAATTAGCGGCCAGGTGGTAAGGGAGATAAATGATTTTGAATACAATACCTCCACCGGAGAACTAATCAGCTCAGTGAACAAGGTTTATGAAGGTGATTTTTATTGGAAACAGACCAGCCGGGAGAACATGCAGTACTATGCCGCCGGAACTGCGGATGCCGGATTCTTGGAAAGCTACACTGAGACCATTACTGCTTCCGCTACCTGTGAAGGCATTATTAATCACAAGCGGACAGTCAATAATGTGACTCAGGTTGAATATGATAATTTAGGCAGACTGGAAAGCCGGCATACCACGGTAACCAACTATACTGTCATTGCAGGACAGACCAAGTCTGCTGCTTATTCTATGACCTTGCAGGCCGGCGCGATAGTAGCTGGAACCATTTACGAGGGATATGACTGGATGGGCCGCATGGCCAATTATACCCAGACTATTACCAAAGGATCCAAAACCACCACTGAATCAATTCACCAGGTCTTTTCACAAGCTGACGGCCGTTTGGATGGCATGTATCGTTTTATTCATGAAGAGGGTGGAAACCTGGATCATACTTATCAACGTAATTCTCAATATGGGTACTCAGCCGGCACCCAGCTGCCTGCCCGGGAAATCACCACCACCACGGACAATCATCGAACTACCCGTGAAAATATTACGTACCTTGCTTACAATGAGCAGCAGCAATTAGAGAAAAAAAGAGATTTGATAAACGTCTATGATCAAACTGATCTACTGTACAGTTACAACGTGGATACTACTTACACCAGCTACAATAAACAGGGCTTGCCCGATGAATATACCACCCTTACAATCCGTGGGGGCAAAAAGACTGAACAAAAAATTACTGCCAGCTACAATGAACATGATCAGGTTATTGGCCAAACATCCGCTAACAAAGAAGTCCTGGCAGGTGTGTCAGAAATGGATTATTGCCGGGAATGGACTGAAGCTCTCACCAACGTTGCTTACAATGACTTGGGCCAACAGATTGAATTTACCCAGACCCGTACTGAAAGAGACAAGCAGATCACGGAAACCTGCACTGACCTTGATTATAATGAGGTTGGGCAAATCACGCATAAAGTTTCTGATTTCGTTGAGAAGGATGTGCCTGCCAACGGAGGAGAGTATTATCGCGCTTATACCCTGACCATGGACAATCATGCTTACAATGACTTGGGCCAGGTGCTGCGCTATAGCCGTACCATGGAACACAAGGACGAAACTGACAAAGTAGTTAAGATCAGCACAGAGACTTGTTTGGCGGATATTCAATATGCTGCTGAAGAACGTGTTTTGCTTACTAACGTGGAAATTAAAGAAAAAGACCATGGATTTATCTTAGACGGCACAGAATTGGATTACACCTATACTCTGCGAACTGAAAATGAGTATGATTCAGCCACTGGGCAGGTCAGTGGGTATACACGTACTCACACCCGGGGTGATAAAGAAACTAAAGAGAAGGCCGTCTTTTTAACCTATGACCGCTATGGCCGCCTGGCTTATTCCAATGTCACAGTACATGAGCAGGATGTGACAAAAACCTTGCCTCTAAATAAAAAGTATTCAGTCATAACCGCTTATAATGACTACAATCTGCTGGATCAAGCCCGCTCGTACACTAAAATTAGCCAAGAAAATCAAGGACAGCATGAAGTGATCGAGCAAGCATCCGGACTAACCTATGATTTGCGCGGCAACCTCACGCACAGTTTGGTGCAAAGAGATGAAAACGGCACGGCCGGCACAGTAGAGACTGAAAATGGCTACAATGATTTGGATCAGGCCATTACTGTCAAGCGCGTGAGCATCCAGGACGATCTGGTAACCATTGAGCAGAATGTCGGGGGAACCAAACTGGAGTACAGTCAGGACAACCAAATGGAGGCATCCAGTCTGGCCTATCGCCAAATTGATTTGGCCACTGCGCAAACGCATGATTTTAATGTCTTAAGCACTGACACCATGGGAGCAGAAGTCAATCAATACTACACCGTTGATTCTTCGGAAATGACCTATAACAGCATAGGTCAATTAATTGAATACCTGCGTGTTACTACTGACGCTAACAAGACCACCACAGAAGAAACCTTGGAAGACTGTGATTATGATTCAGCCGGGCAATTGGTTTACTCCAAAACAGAGTGGACGGAGAGCGGCAATTCAACATATGGCAATTTAGACCATACTTATATAGTTACTATGGAGAACATGGTCTACAACTCTCAAGGCAAAATGGAAGATTATCAACAAACCACTGAAGATGCTTCTAAAACTACGATTGAAATGGTATCGGGCATGCTGTATGACCAAGGCAGACTTGTTCATAAATATTCAGAAATCACTGAGCAAGGTGACGTGGGCACTGGCGCTTTAAATCACACGTATACTCTGGATACCACTAACACGGAGTTTGACAATTATGGCCGGATTCGTGCCTATACCCAGACCACCCTTGATGCCGGACGTACTTTGGTGGAAACTGTGAGTGATCAGCAATATGACAGCCAAAATCGTTTACAGCAGTATGTCAAAGATACACTGGATGGCGGCAAACTGATTCACGAAGAAACTCTGACAGATATCCAGTATGAAGAGCTTGGCCGCATCCAACAAATTAATATGTCGCGTTCCATAAAAGATCAGAAAACCAAGGGGAGCGAGTTGTCCCTATACTCAGAGACCTTAACTGAAAATCTTCTCTTTGACCAATTGGGCCGGGTGACTGAATATCGTCTTACCACAGATGAATACACTAAGACCCATCCTTCCACAGGTCCTCCCACGAATAAAACTAAGACCGTGGTGGAACATGCCACCTCTGTTGCCTACAATGACCTGCATCAAATCACTGAAACCCAAACCAGTTACACAGAAACCAGTACTCAACCTAGCGAGACAATCCAACCGGAAGAATGCCCCCAAGCAGTTGAAATCAATGGCCTCGGCAAGACCTATTCTGTCACTACTATAAACCGGAAGTTTACCTTCTTAGGTAAAGTGGCCCAAATGACGCGGACCACCACACATGGCAATCATGTTATCGAAGAATACAGCCTGGTGGACCAAACCTATGATGATTACAACCGTGTGCAGGCTTTTTCCAACCGTATCACTGAAAGCGGCGGTAATCTTGATTCACAATATACCTTGATCCACAGCATAGACGAATTTAATGAGCTGGATCAAATTCTTCGCGAGACCAAGGTCATTGCCAAGCAGGATATTACCATCACAGAGACATCCCTGCTGGACAATGAATACGACACTTCCAATCGTTTGATATGGTCAAAAAAGCAAATCACTGAAACCGGCGGTCTCTTCAATTTAAATCACGTCTACAAGCAGGTCACTGAGGTGAAGGAGTATAACTCGCTCGGCCAGGCCCGGCAACGTGAAATCAAGAAATACGATGACAATGGCGCTATAAACAAGATTACCACTGTGAATCAAAACAGCATGGTTTATAACTCTCTGGGACAGCTGTTCAGTTACAACCAAACCCTGCATGACACGGATTGGACGCAAGGCGCCCTGGACACTAAATTTATTATCAATCGTGCCTGGACGCTTTACAACAGTTTGGGACAACCAGAGAGTTATTATGAATACCATCGCAAAGACGCCGGCCAGGCGGAGTCTTATGCTGACCTCAACCCAACTGAATATACCCTCTATCAAGCAGTTGGCGGTCAGCCTGTTGTCAATGTGAGCATACAGGATGTTCTAAGCTCGCCGGACATGCCGGGTTTAGCCGGCAAGAGAATCTATGAAATTTTATATAACCTTCTCGAACCAGCTATAGCAGATGCTCTGGCTGATGAGGGGTATACAGGCATCAGCCTCGCCGATGCTCTGCTGGATGTGATGAGCGCCTTGCTGGGATATTTTTCCGAGAATAGCATCACCTTTTCAGGTATTGATAATGAAGAAATTCCTTTGCGCTACCTCACTCCGGCAGACATTCTTTACCTGCTAATAGGTGATAGTTGGGGCGCCTATGAAACCGCAGTGGTTGCGGACGAGCAGGTCCTGGATATCTTCACACTCACCATTACCGGCTTGGCTTCCATTGACGCCGAGGTGCGCGATACAGTCGGCACAGGCGGTCGCATACTCTTAAACCTTACTTTGCAAGATGTGCTCACGGAAATCTTAAAGCAAGCCTTTTTGAATTTTCCCGGTAAACCGGCAGCCCTGGACGAGGCCGCCGCGCAAAATTTAGCTGCCGGCCTGCTGGCTGGTGATACGTTTCTGGATAGTCTGGGTAACAATCTTCTAGATTTAACCCTCCAAGAAATTTATGACCTGCATTTGGCCAATACGGATTATGCGACTGAGGATGAAGTGTCGCCGGTTATGATCAGTTTTGGCACTTTGATTCAAAAGCTTATCTTTCAGCAGCCTGATGAGTCAGATATGCGCGTCATTTTCAGTCAGGTTTTTGGCAGCACTTTATCCGGTTTTCAAGATTCAACCAATACCTTGAATTTAGGCGTCATAACTTTTGGCGATATGCTGAAACATGTTTTTGATCCCAGTGCAGCTGATTTAACTACAGCTGTATCCAACCGCTTGCTGGCTATCTTCAGCAACTATGCTGAATTTGTGACAGTTTGGTATCAAGTTGACAATATCAAGTATGACGAATTAGGCCGAGTGGTAAGGATGGAAGAACAACGCAAGTGGAACCAGGCCGGCGGCGGAAATCTGCCTGGCTTGGACTCCGGCTGGAGAAATGCCATAGCTTATGTGACTACCGAGAAAGAATATGTGGGAGATAGCGATCTTATTGAAACCCAAGCTGTCCGGGCCACGCACGAAACCGGGATTCACTCTGATCTTGGCAACAATCCCGATATCAACCTGGGTTATATTCAGACTGACATTGTGTATGACCAGTATGGGCGTGAACTGGAATCGAGGTCTTTTTCCAGTCAGCTTGCCAAATACGAATTTCAATGGCTGGATCCCACGCACTTTTTGTGGTGGGAAACCAGCAGTTCTATGGGTGAGCCTGAGGATGTCATAACTATAGTAGGCACCATAACCTATACTTCAACCTCAAGTTTTAATCAATTGGGACAACCCACCAATGTTCTAACTGAATACCGCCGCGATGATGGCAACCGTACTGAGGGTATGGAATTAAGCCAGAATATTACTTATCACAGAAATGGCAGCCGTAGAGATGCTTGGACCTATACTACGGTGGTGATGAGCCTGCCTAAACACGACAATGCGCAGTGGTACAATTATGATTGGCAGACCACGCTGGATTGGATGTCAACCTGGACGCTGGAGAATTCGGCAGGACTAACCTTTGCAAATCATTTGCAAAACCAATACAGAGCCATGAATCGTGACTCCAACCAGTGGACCCATCCCAGCCATGGCTTGACTGAATATGCTTATGATGCCTACGGCAATATGGATGCTGAAGGCACTAAAGATAAGTCGGATATTACGCATGTTTCCACCCAGCCTGAAGGCGTGGGCATGACCGTGTTCGGCGAAATTCTCTATTGGACCATGACGCTGGGTGAAATCGTGGTCTCAGTTATTGGTACCATATTCCCAATCTTTAAGCCCTTTGCCATTTTGATAAATTTTGGCAGCAATTTGGTGAAAAACTATATTGCGGGTATGGATTTTAGCACAAGTCTGGGTCTGGCCGCGCTTAATGCAGGGGTATCCATCGTAGGTTTTGGGATTGGGGAAATAGCCGCTAATATTTCCAATGCCATTCTTCAAGTAGTAGTTCAAGTTGCCTCATCCATTGCCTTGTCAGTGACCAACCAGCTGATTCAAACCGCGATTCTGAAGGGTGATGAGGGGGATTATGGCGAAGCCGCACTAAGAGGATTGCTGTATGGTGCAGCGGGTGCTCTTATGCAAAGCAATATTGGCATGGTCACCAAAATGATCTTAGTGACAGCGATTAATGTGGGCGCAGCCATGGCTTCCGGAGTGAAAGACGGCCGGCAACTCTTGCTGGTGGCAGCCATATCCATTGGCATGGTGGCTTTCACGGAAAGCAATCCGGCTACCGGACCTCCCCGGGAAAGCAATAATACTCAATTACCAACCTGGCAGGATATAACCCGCATTTTTGTATCAGCTCTGGTGGCCATGGCTTTGGCCACGCTCTTGGAAGAAATGGGATTGGGATTCACCGGACAATTGGCAGCCGCCTTGGTCATGCAAGTAGCCTTGAAAATCACGTCCACCATTGTCAAAGACGTCAATACCTCACAATCCACCATGGCGCAACAAAGACAAACGCTCGCTCAATTGAATCAAATCAGTCAAGCTTTTAACGCCGGGCTGAAACAAGGTTTGTCTATGAATATCAAGAAACATCATGAGATAAATATTTTTATTTACAAAACCGGCAAGGGTGCCAAACCGGTTGAGCAACAGATCAAGGAACAGAAAGAGGCTATGGAAGAAGCAGCTGAGGGACAGATGTATTTTGAGCAATTTGTTTTGGAGGCGGTGGTGGATTATTCCTCAGCAGTAATGGATTTAACCATGGATATATTTGCTTATGGATATGATTTGTTCCAAAACGTTTTCGCAGATAATACTCCAAATGTCCTGGACAACCAAGACAACCAAAATCTCATAATGGCTTCTGCTTCAGGGAATCTCAATATGCGAATAACTGCCCGGGGAGAGGCACAAGCAGGCGAGGGTGGTGCCTTGCTCTTCAGTGAAAAAGAGAATAGAGAGAAACTATCGTCAGCCCAGCGTAACGCGATTATTGAATCCTTAATTACAGCTAAATCAGAATTAGACACACTCTCTAAAGCTGAGATCAATGAGATGGGCAATTTTTTGACTAAGCAGGGCATTGATTTTGATGCAGTGATTAATGCGGAGGTCAATGGTCAGGAAATGGC
This sequence comes from bacterium, assembly GCA_023139775.1. Taxonomy (GTDB): domain Bacteria; phylum Oederibacteriota; class JAAXVQ01; order JAAXVQ01; family JAUVAV01; genus JAGLMY01. The sequence goes on along the minus strand of JAGLMY010000014.1, from coordinate 28,716 downwards.
TTTGTTCTTTAAAGACGACATACTGGTAGCTGCGGGTATGCTGGGCGCCGGCGGTCAAAAAGAAATTCGTACTTTCAATTTCCGTTTTGGTGAAGACGGCAAGGTCTTAGTCGCAGCGGGCAAGATTTTCCGTCATATTGACGGCAAGTACCGGGAAGTCGGCTCGTTTAGGTATGCAGCCAAAAACTCCAAAGAATATCAACAAGCCATGAGCCGGACTGAAGAGATTATTCAAAACTCAGCAGCCCTGGAAAAAATCAAATCAGCAGATGCAATTTATACGGAAAAAGACACAGTAGGCAAAATGACCCGCCAGGTCTATCTCAAAGTGGATGACCAAGGCAATGCCCTGGCTTTGGCTTCAGAGCATAGGACTAATGATGGTCAGATGCAGCTGCTGACTTATGAATACGACAATCTGGAAGAAGGCGTACTGGCTAAGGGGCGTATTTTTGAGATGAACGATGGCAGCTACGGAGAAAAGGCAGCCGGACAATTCAGCATTCAGAATATACAAGGTCTGGCGCAACTTTCAGGAGTGGGCCAACAAGTGGTCCAAGCCTTGCAAGCGGGTGGGATGTCCAGAGTCGTGTATCAGGCACAAATGGAAATGGGTGCCAGCCGTGAAGTCTCGATGAATAAGGAGACCGGCCAACTGGAGTATGTGTATGAGAAGAAAAATGGCAAGCAACGTCTGGTTATGTTTGCAGAAAATGCAGGGGCGGCCCTCCGTGACCGCCCGGATATTGCGGGTGTGCAAGTAGTGAATTTCAATGACCTGGGAAAGGATGAGCAGACACAGATTCTGGCCAGTCTGCCGGTTATGGATAAGCGCGATCCGGCAGCCTTGACCGCCAAACTGGTGAGGATGCAGGAAAACCTAATGCAGGCCAAACTGCAAAAATTCGCAGAGGCGCAGGGATTTAAGCTGGAGGTGGAGGATTCTCAGATATTTATGCAATTGCCAGGCAACAAAAACCTCCAAGTCCTGCGCCTGGGCGAAGATAAGGGTGAGAACCTGGTGATCGAGGGCCGGCTGGTAATGCAGGATGAGGATGGCATGAAAGCAATTGGAGCAGAAGTCTTCCTGGCCGGCGCGGATTCTAAATTTGCTGGGGAGCTTTTATGCGCAACTGAATTAGATACCGGCAAACTGCCTGGGGGTTCCACGCTCATGGCCACGGTGAATGAAAAAGAAACCCAGGTTGTGGTTCTCAATGCCAACCAGCAAGTGATTGCCGGTACCCAGCATACTGTTGCCAGCCAAGTTTTAAATCAAGCGGTATACAACTTGAAATCGCAATCCAAACAAGGTAATGGAAGTCTGCCGGGATACTTGAATACAGGTTTGGCATCGATTGCAGCATTAGCCAACCAAGCAGGGAGTGCAATTACCGGATTAATAGACGAGGTTATAAATGTGCGTGTGGTTGAAGAACATAAGCTGGATGATGGTAGTGTCTTAAAAGGAAAAATCTCCCTTAATCAGGACGGCAGCATTCAAGAGATTGCACCTGGAACCATAAAACAAGTGAGTTTTGCGGAAAATCAAGTTTCAGAAGATGGAAAACTATGGAAAGCCCAGCTGTTTGAATGGGATGGAGAGCAATTCATTCTTATTGAGGGCGTGCGCGTCGAACAAAAAGTCGGTAATTATGAAGTATTGGGCGAATCCGGTGTAGACGTATACATGATAGTCAGTCCGGAAGGTCAGGAGTTTGTTGTGGGAGTAAATTGGGGCAGCTTGTCAGAAGGCGTCCAAATCAAGGAAATGACTTCAGGGCTGATTTTAGAGAAAAAAGGCGGGTCCTTTAAATTAGCCGGTAATCAAAAAGGCACTATTCAATATGATGATCAACAAATCACGATTGATCTCAATGCCAAAGGACAAATGCAGCAGCCGGCAGGCATAAAAGTATTCTTGGATGGCAAGGAAAGGAATTTTAAATTGCTCGCCCTGGAAGCTAACCTGGCCAGTGGTGGATGGCAATTAAAAGGCCAAGTTATTTTAAAGGATCGTGAAAAATTGAATGTGGCTCAAGCAGCTGTTTGGCTGAGCCGGGAACCAACTGCTGGTGCGACTCAGCAAAAGGGAAGCGCTAAGGCCGGATATGAGCCGGCTACCCAAGCCCATATGTACCAAAAGCAAGATGGAGACTATGTTTTTTTTGGCGGCAAAGTGGGTATGGTCATTAACACTGAGATTCAGGAAGACCAATCCCAGATGATGAAAAATCATCAGGTTGCTTTTGGAAAAGGCAGCCATTTGACCATTACAGGCAAGACCGGCTTGCCGGCCCTAAAAATAAAAGTCTTTGTGGGTCAGCTAAGAAATACTCGAAACGGTTGGCAGTGGGGAAGCGGAACCATATACCAAAGAGGACAAGAGATTAAACTTGCTGCAGGGAAAAATGGAGAATTTAAAGTTAAACAAATAAAGGGAGAAGGTTTTAAGGCAGTTATTCATGAACTGTCCATGTTGGCCAATTTACTAGTAACTTTAAAGAAAGGTATCACCATAGATCTGTCCATTGACTACAAAAATGGCAAAGCTGATTTAGTAGATGGCCGATATCACGGTAACTTTGTTACTGGCAATAGAAACATACAATTACATGGTAAAGATGCAATCGCAGAAGTAGAGAATCTAAGCTTACTGGTTAAGGATAATAGTGTGGCTGTGAATTTTATCCAGTTTGGAATTTATGAGGGTGAAACCCTTATGCTTGGTGAAATGGGGTTGCGGCAGAATGGATGCCAAAAGTCCATCAGCATTATTTTTAATGAAAACGGCAGTATTGCTGATCTCACCTTGCCCACTGGAATTATGACCAAGTCCCAGGATGGAACGCTCATGGTCTGGGTTTATGATGGCCAGGGCAAATATCCGGCTGTGATCATTAATGACAAAGGCGTGTATGATCAATATGGTTTTGAAAAATTACCCACCATTATTTCAGAAAAAACTAATAGCGGTCGTGTAGAAACGCGGTCTGGCGAAAAGTACACTCTTGAGCTGCCTACCGAAGAATCAGCCGGACTAATAGAAATGCTTAAACAAGATGGCAGGGTTTTGATGGGACAAGATGGTGTTTATGCCCATCCTGGTGACATGGGATTTGAGAAACAGATGCTTGAATCTTTGGGACCTTTAAAGGATATGCAGGGAAATAGTTGGCCTGCCATCAAGCAAATTCCAGTAGGTGGACCTAACAGCACATATACTAAAGCTGAGACCTTTTACCCAGTGGGATCTGTGAAAGATCATACGGGTGATGCCTTGGCCAGTGGGTTAAAGGTTGCCTCGTATTCTATATTACGATTACAAGACGCCATCATTGGTAGTGTGGGATCCGAAATTGTTTCTGAAAAGAATGAGGGGGCCTGGGTGGATACCTGGGGCGGTGAGTACCATAAGCATGAACGCGAAATGCTGAAGAATCAATACATTCTGGGGACTGAAATCGCTAATGCACATGATCCTATAAAGATTGCCACTTGGGAGGAAAGAGCTGCTACTGCATTGACCGGCGGTTTGGCTGGGTTTGTACTCTTTATCCCCACTCTAACAGGCCTTACTCAACCCTCGGAGCAATGGGGCAAAGGAGCAGGCCGGACAGTACTTAAGAATTTAAAAACCACGGGTGAAGGCTTTGTGCATATGTTCACCCAGCTTCCTGGGAATCTAATGAATGATCCAGCTTCTGGTTTGGCGGATACAGGATTGGCAGTATTGGTTGTGGTGGGTATTACCAGAGGTGTTAAGGGAATTGTGGATGGCATCAAGATCAGATCCTTGCCGCCTGACATCCAGATGAACATTGCTAAAATGCAGCCTGGAGTCCGGATCAAACTCGGTCTAAAAACCTTGACGCTGACCAAGAGTATGATCAAAACAGCCCAAGCCCAGGTATTAAAAGGCACAGGTTTGAAAGCGGGCGAATTCTCTTTGGCCAGAGAGAAAGTCCGGGTTGAGCTCATTCGTGACGCCATCAAGCAAAAATATGCACATCTGACTGAAGCTCAGGTCAAATCCATTGCCCGGCATGTGGTGAAATTGTCCAAGGGTAAGAGCTATATTCAAATCATGAAAGAAGGCCGTAATCTGGGATTGAACAAACAACAAGTTTCCATGGTCCGCCATATATTCAAAGACTATGTACGCACTGGGAAAGCACCGTATCAATTGGCTTTGATTCGCGCTAAAAACACAGCAGCTGATCAATATAACCAGGCTGTCAGCCGGACCATTGAACCAGCCGGTAACCGGGTCTTCAGGCATACGATTACAGCTGATATGCCCCAAGCCAGTGCAGCTCGTGTGATGCATGAAGGTGCACTAAATCTTTCCAAAGGCCACAAAGCTCAATACGGTGAAGGTGTGTATGCCTGGGAAGCTGGGGCTAAGAAAGTCGGGAAGTATATTGATTTCAAAGTAGATCCGACCACAGCTGCTGAGAAGATCGTCACCAAGAATGGCCAGACCTTCTATCGTTTGGTTCCCAGGCATGGCAAACAATTAAAAATAGACATATTCGATTCGAATTTTACTCCTGCAGAGCTCTCATTGGGTCGCAAGCTTGCAGGAATTAAAAGTATTGATCCGGTGAACTACAAGGTAGGCGAGACTATGCCCAATGGCCGGCTCGCAGGTGACGGGCCAGGGGCTCAAATCAACCTGAATTTAACCAAGGCAATGAAAAGTTCCCTGGAGATCCCTGAGAATTGTAAAATGGTTAAGCAGGCTGATTCTTATGTGGTTTATCGGACGTCTGAAAATAATTTACGCATCCGCTTCAAGGCGGATAAAGCCGTGACCCTGGGCGAGGCCACGTCTGGCCGGAATTATACTACCGAAACTCTGGCTGGAGTTAATGAAGCCGGCAAAGTTTTTGTCCATGAAGGACGTCATAGGGCAATCGGAGCAGCCCAAGGGGATGCGATTTCCAAAGCCAATGGTGGAGTTCCGGAAAGACCAGGGTACCTTGATTTCGAGTACAGCCCGGAAATAGTCAAGGAAAAAGGCGTATCAGTCAAAGACCTGAAGATTGATTATACCAAGCCGGATATCCATGATCCAGCCATAGCTGATAAAATTTGGGAAGATAAATTCATGCCCAAGACAGTTAATCCCCAGGAACGGATATTACCTCAAAACCAGCCGTTGCAGAGGAGACCTTCACAAATAGATGCTCTGCCAAAAATCAAGCACAATCATGCAAAGATTACCCGAGGTCCTCCTAAAGAGACCGGGTCTAAAGAAAATGGAAAAAGTCTGCGGGATCAGCCGGAATCAAAAACCAAAGGTCAGACTGATTTGGGAGAGGAAGGTTCTCCTATCCAGACCCTTAAAAGCGAAATACAGAAATTAGAATTAAAAGTTCGACTGACGCGTTCTCAGGCTGAAAATTTGCCGGCCGGGCCTGCCAAACAGCGGTTGCTGCAAAAGACAGGCGAATACCAGGCCAGGGCCTTGGAAGCCCAGCGGCAATTAAATAAATTAGAAAACACCACTCTTTCGCACCAGCCTCAGGTACAATCGCAAACTGTTTCAGCAGCCCAGAATCAGGGACCGCGTATTTTAAACGGCGAGCCTTCGGATCAGCTGGTTATGAGGTCCGCTCAGGCCATGGGAACCAAGACTGGATATAAAGTGGAGTCTATTCATGCGGCCAATTTGAGGGGAGTGGAGGAAGTAACCCTGGTCGCGCATGGAGTGTGGCCGAGCGGGCAAAGCGCGGCCCAATGGGTGCGCTTGAAGGGTCTGGGCAATGTGAACCCTGAAGTTCTGGCGAGAATTCTGGTGGAGGACTTGCATTGGACTGGCGGAACTCTGCGCCTGGCAGCATGTAAGACTGGTCTGAAAAGCGTATCCTTCAAGAGTTTTGGCGATCAATTGGCAATAGAATTGGCCAAGCGGCTTAATCAGCCAACAGTAGTGATTACTCCAAAAGGAAACATAAACATGGTTCTTTCTGATTCATTCGGATTGCCCCGGGTGATGTCAGTTGAAAATAATCAGATCTATCCATTGGGCCTTAAGTACTGGGAATATAGTATTGCGGACAAGAATGGTCTTATCAAACCATAGTGAGCTCATTCAGCAAAATTAGCAGACCATATGTTTCCGGGTTATTTGACAAAACACAGCACTTCACTGACCTGTTACATAACACACAACAATTAATTTGACAATGGCAGCAGAACGCGAGAAATTGGTCCAAGTGAGGTGTGAAAGGATTTATGAATTGGTGCCACCCTGAACCGGATATTGCAGGGTGAGCCATGAATCAAATGGTGCATAGCCAGGCACCGTTTTACACCAAGAAGGGGATAAAAGCCAATTGCAGAAGCGAATGAAGACTTCGATATTAGGCATCGCGTTGCTTCTAATACCAATAGCAGCAGCGGGGAATGAATGGGTTCAGGATGGGTGGAGTTTGAATCTGGATGCGAACGAACCTGCTTATAATCCACAGATAAAAATCAGCAATCAAACACCATTTGTTGTCTGGCATGAAAACAATTCGAGTTATACATTTCAAATCTATGTTAAAAAATGGAATGGCAGTGACTGGGAATTGATCGGCGAAAGTTTGAATGTGAATACCGGTCAATCGGCTAAGGAGCCCAGTCTGGCTTTGTTAAATGCAACGCCTTATGTTTCCTGGCAAGAAGATAATGGTATAGCTGATCAAATCTATGTCAAAAAATGGAATGGCAGTGACTGGGAATTAATGGGGGGAAGCTTGAATGAGGATTCTGCCGAAGATGCTCGAAGCTCCAGCTTGGACATTTCCAACCTCACTCCCTATGTATCATGGCAAGAAACCAGTAGTACCAGCAAACAAATCTATGTTAAACGATGGAATGGGAGCGAATGGGAGTTGGTAGGCGGAAGTTTGAATCTTAATACTGGAAACAATGCATATAGTCCTGATTTGTATGTTGATGATCCTACGCTGGTGGTTGCTTGGCATGAATTTTTAAGTCCAAACTTTTGTGTCTTTGTAAAACAGTGGAACGGCAGTACTTGGAGTTCCCTAGGCGGATCCCTGAATTCCAAACTCACTCAGAATGCATATTCTCCCAGCTTATTCATTTCTGATCATACTCCCTATGTATCTTGGTATGAGTATGATGACTCGAATCATCAAATTTACGTCAAACAATGGAATGGTAGTGCGTGGTCTTCATTGGGAAAAAGTCTCAATATAGACAGCAACCAGGCTGCGATGATGCCTTGCCTATATGTTGCCGGACAAATACCTTATGTAACCTGGCATGAATTTGACAGCAGTACGATTTGTCATATTTATGCCAAAAAATGGAATGGGAGTGATTGGATATTATTGGGCGGGGAATTGAATATTGATGAAGGATATGATGCTGTTTATCCTTCTTTAGATATAGTGGAGCAGACACCCTATATAACCTGGATGGAATCCAATGGTCCCACTTTTCAAATTTATACAAAACATTATGTTACTACTCCCACACCTACGATTACTTGCACACCTACGATTACTCCCACACCTACGATTACTTGCACACCTACGATTACTTGCACACCTACGATTACTTGCACGGCTACGATTACTTGCACGGCTACGATTACTTGCACGGCTACGATTACTTGCACGGCTACGATTACTTGCACGGCTACCTGTACACCGATATCATTGGTTAAAATATTTTCCTCTGTGTATCCGGGTGCTGCGGTCCCGAATCCGTTTTTACCAGCTTTGGGTCAAAAGGCGGGTTTCAACTGCGATGGAGCCGGCACCTATATCATTAGTATCTGGAACATAAACGGACTATTGGTTCGCAGATTGGTGAATGAGAATGAATGGGATGGACGGAGCGAGACCGGTCAGCTGTGCGAAGGCGGATTGTATATTTATCAGATCAAATCTTCAGAAAAGCGTATGACAGGTCAAGTGGTGCTGCTAAAATAATAGCGGGGATGGGAATGACATAATTGCCTAAAAAAAATCTTTCCGCAACAGCTCCTAGATATGTCTTTTAGAGTAGAAGTCTTGACTTCTATCTAGAAAGCAGTTTATTTTCGTGAAGGTCTTTCCAAGACACATCCTTCCAGAAAACCCTTTATTTTTAAAAAAATCCCAGACTTCAAAATTGCTAAAAGTTGGCATCCCCCTTGCAGTTATATGGTATGTAAGCAAATCAAAGGGGGTGGAGGAAATGACCTACTCAAATATTTCTCCAGAGAATCAGTCAGCGTTTTGGCGGACCTTTAAAAAGAATTTGGATGAGTACCAGTATCAAAACACCCAGGAAATTGAGTGGGAAGTAGAAGCTGCCGTGGTGGCCGGCACCTTACTGCTCAACAAGATTGAGAAGGGAGAGAAAGTGGATCACACCAGCCGCATTGATCAAATCTGGCGAAAAATCGCCTGCATATAAACTGCCCAATGATTAGTGATTAGGGACATTGGGCAGTTCCTCCGATTAGTGGACACAGTATCAGCTTTCCTGCCAAAATCAGCATTTCGGACGCTTTAACGAAAGAGAAAACATTAATTTGAACAGTAATGAAATGAATTTGCTATTTAACCAATATCCCCATTATTGTCCTGATTATACGTAACTACTCGTGGGTAAAAAAATGTATTCAAATATTCACGCCTGGCAGGTCACTTTGGTCTTTTTTCAAGCATTGCAAAGCGGAAAACCAAGGTCCAGGCTGGTAACGAGCAATAGGGGATATGCTTTTCTAAACCACATCTCCGCAGTTACCGCTGCCACGCTTGAAAAAAGACCAAACCGCCCTGCTCCTTGCAAACCTGAGTAGTTACGATTATACAGAAGTTATGACTTCTGATTAGAGGTCAGGATTTTTTAATAAACTCGTCTTATTGCCGGCCATACAAAAAAAACTCTTGAAAACAAAGCGTTTTGACAGACACGTTTTTGTTTAAAAATGGCATATTAATTGCTTGTGTAATAGGTATGTATATTTAAACGGGGGAGTGAGGAAATGAGTAGGCGAATAATAACAGCTCTGACAATTTCAGTTTTGCGTACTATTCAGCCGGCACTGAAATATTCCGCCATGACTGAAACCATGTTTACATCAGGTTCATTCCAAATGCGAGGAAGATGAGATCATGAAAAAACATACATATACCAAAAACAGGATAACAAAGAAGCATCAGTGCAATGGGTTTTATCTTGTGGTGCTGGTTGCGCTGATAATTGGAGTGTGTTCAACGCAGGTCTGGGCTCAAGCAGCCCGGGAAGCTGTGAAAATAAAGCAATTCTCTCTGCTTGAATGTCTGGAAATGAGCGGAATTCATTATCAACCTATGCACATAGCAGAAACAGAGATCAGGGTGGCAGAAAGCAAGGCCTTAGAAGCAGCCAGAAATCTGTGGCCTACCTTATCCACCAAAGGTGAGATCACTCATGGTGCTGCGATTCAAGAACTGGGCACCCCCGGTTTTCGCGAACAGAGTTACGGCCTGCAGCTAAACTATACGCTTTTTAACGGCGGACAGTTGTGGTCCACGTATCAACAGGCGGATTTTCAATTGCAGGTCTCACACCTTAAATATAAAAAGCAATTCCAGGAAATGATCTATCAAGTTGCTGAAGCATATTGGAATTTGGCGCGTATTCGAGATGATGTGCATGATTATAAGCGCTCCTTGAAAAAGGTCGGACGCTATCACAAGATGGCCAGGCAGTTATACCAGCAAGGTATCATCAATAAACGAATCTTGTTGGCAACCACAGCCAATAAAAACCAGGCCACCTATCTCTTGGAAAGCGCCGGAGCGGAGGAAGAAAAATATTATTGGGAATGGCTGGAGGCGCTGGGTGTGCAAACGCCCATCCAGGGACAAGTCCAAAGCCTGGCGCCTTCACAACCAGAGGATATCACCTTGTCGTCCTGTATATCTATGGCACATGAGCATCATCCGGAATTGGCTATCCAGGGGTATTTGCATAAGATCAGTGAGCTTGAGCAAACCATAAAGCACAGTGGCGATTGGCCAAAAATTGAGCTCAGCGGTTTTTACGGACGCAGTGGCGGCGCGTATAACAGCGAAGATCTCCATTTACGTGAGGATTACAATGTGAACATTAAGCTAACCCAGCAGATTGCCTGGAACACAATATCCACCTCAGGGTTTGAGCAAAAGACCAGTCCCAAATTGGGGCAGTCATCACGTACGGAATCACGTACTGTATCCGCAGCCATAAATTGGTTGGATGGATACAAATCAGCCCGGGAGAAAAAAGAAGTTGAGCTCGGAGTTCTGCAGGCTGACTATAATCAGCACAAAACACTGATAAAAGTCGAACAACAGGTCCGGGAGGCTTATTTCAATTACAAAAAAGCGGTAAGCCAAATTAAGCACGCGGAAACGGAATTGGATTTGTATAAGCGGGAATTGGCCATTCATGAAATCAATCTTCGCGATAAGAAAGCGACCTTGTCTGACATGGCAGAGGCGCAGAATAAATTGATCGGGTCGAAGGCGGCCTGGCGGGAAGCCCTGGCTTTTTATTACATATCACTTGCCGCTCTGGATAAGGCAATCGGAATTCCGGGAAAATTTAGTGGGATTGATGTACAAAAAATCAGCAAAGGTAAAGGTGGTTTACTATGAAAACATTACGATTTGTCCGTTTTTCCGAAAGCTATGTATGGCTAGCGAGAAACAGAATCCATATCATTGCCGCTCTGAGTGTGATTGTTATCGCTAGCGGGGCGCTGCTTTGGCACCACCGTTATGCACAGTCGGTTTCGGTGTCTGGAAATCCTTGGGAGCAGCAGGCCCAAGCAAAGGAAAAACAGCGCTATGCGCAGGTTTTTCGGGTGAAGAGAGTTTTATTTCAAGATGTTATGCAGGGACTGATCGGTTCGGTCAAAGGTTCTTCCATTGAGCTGAAAAGCAGCCAAGAGGAAACCCTCATGAAATATCATTTCAAATCCGGGGATTTTGTGGGAAAAGGCAGAGTAATTGCTGAGCTGAATCATATTCGCTCGCGGGCCAAATATCGTCAGGCTAAAATCAATTTCAAACGCACCCGCGCGCTGTACGATGTGGGCGGTGCTTCCAAAATTGAGGTGCAAGAAGTCAAAGAGACGCTGGCCATTGCTAAGAAGGATTACGATGATACCTTCATTGTTGCTCCTAAAGACGGCTATCTCGGAGATTGCCTGGTTTTGGAAGGTGAATTGGTTAATCGTCAAGTACCTATCGCCTATTTTGTGAGTAATGAAGATGACCTTTTCATTGAAACCAGTGTGACCGAACGACGGGTTAAGGAAATCCAGGTCAACCAAAGAGCGCTGGTCAAGGTGGATGCTTTTCCGAATCTGAAGATAGAAGGGAAGATCATGAGCCTTTCTCCGGAAGTCACTACCACCAGCCGGATGGCGGTGATCCGGATCAGCATTTCTAATGAGTATCGAACCCACTTGAGACCTGGACTCTCTGCTGTCTGCCAGGTGATTACCCATCATAACCAAAGCATTATTATTCCTAAAACCGCGCTCATTCAGGGTGACGCCAAAGTATATATTGTTAGCGAGAATAAAAGCCTGCATCTTCGGGATGTCAGTTTGGGGTATGCCTCAAGGGAGTATGTGGAAATCAAGCTGGGATTGGAAGAAAACGACGTTATCATTAAGCAATCAAATGGTACCGGCTTGCAGGCCGGTTCTCTGATCAAATACGGACAAGTGGATGAATATCAGGAAAAGGAGAAAAAGATGCTATGAGATTCATTCAATTCTCTGTCAAACGGCGTGTGACAGTCAGCATGTTTGTGGGTTTAATGTGCCTGCTGGGTATTATCGCCTGGCAGCAGCTGCCTCAGGAATTTATGCCCTCCTTAGAATTTTCCCAATTGTTGGTCTTGACTGCCTACCAAAATGCGTCCAGCCAGGAAGTGGAGACTCTAATCACAAAAGTCATTGAAGAAGCCTGCGGTACGGTAAAAGGCATTCGTCGTATTCATTCTGTCTCCAAAGAAAGCATTTCCATTGTAACTGTGGAATTTCGCTGGGGTACGGACATGGATTTTGCCTCCTTGAATCTCAGGGAAAAAATTGACTTGGTGAAAGCAAAACTGCCGCGGGAGGCCAAAGAACCACGCATTGAGCGCTTCAATCCTTTGACAATGCCGGTTGCAGTGATCAGCCTGAGTGGAGACCGTTCTCCGCAGGATCTCTTGAAAATAGCCAAGCGGCCGGTCTCGGAATTGTTGGAAAAAGTACCGGGTGTGGCAGCGGTTATGCTGACCGGCGGATTGGAACGGGAGATTAAAGTGGAGCTGGACCAAGATAAACTGGCCAATCATCAGATTCCAATTTTGGATGTATCCCAAGCGATTAGCAAAGCCAATATTACCTATCCGGCCGGCACGGTAAAAGATGATACCTACGAGTATGTCGTACGGGTGAAAGGAACCTATGATCGTCCTGAGGAAATTGCAGAGGTGGTGGTCAAGGTTGATCAGGAACAAAAAATGCCCAGTGATATCAACTCCCGGTTAAATCCGCATTACCAAAAAGAGGCTAAGCGTGATCCGAAAGCAACCACAGATATTATGGTCCAACTGGGCACCTTGGGCCGGGTCTTTGATACGGTTCGGGAAAGAACCAGTTTTTCACGCTATGACGGCCAAGAAAATATATCCCTGGCTATTCTCAAACAAGGTGATGCCCATGTGGTTGAGGTGGCTAAGGGGATAAAAAATAAGCTGGAAACCATTCAGAGTAAATTGCCGCAAGGCATTCAGGTGCAGATGGTTTTCGACCAATCGCTGTTCATCAAATCCGGTATTCGACAAATGCTGAATGCCGGTTTTGTGGGAGCGTTCTTGGCCTTTCTGGTGTTGTTCTTTTTTCTGGGAAATTATAAACACGCCTTGATTGTAAGTGCCTCGATTCCGGTCTCGCTTTTTATTACCTTGTTTTTGCTGCACCTGCAAGGAATCACGTTGAACACCATCTCATTAGCCGGGTTGACGGTGGGGATTGGACTTTTAGTGGACGGCGCAATTGTGGTGCTGGAAAACATAACCCGTCACCGGAGTATGGGAAAAGAGCCGGCAATAGCAGCGGTTGCCGGCGCCCGGGAAATGATGGCAGCAGTAACCAGCTCCATTGGCACAACGCTGGTGGTCTTTCTGCCTTTGGCGTTTGTTTTTGGTCTGATCGGCCAGGTTTTTCGCGATTTGTCCTGGGCAGTTGTTTTTTCGCAAATCGCTTCACTGGTAGTGGCCTTTACCCTGATTCCCATGTTAACCGGTCAGATAAAACGTCATGATCTTCAGTATCCAAACTGGTTGCAGCGATTGGCTCAAAAGGCTGCGCTGGTCAAATCCGGCTATAAACAATTTTTGCACTGGAGCCTATACCATCCGAAAAGAATACTACTCGCCACGATTTTATTATGGTGTTTTTCGATACTGCTTATACTGGTTATTCCCAAAACCCTCTTTCCTAAGTTGGATCAAGGACAATTCAGTGTACAGCTGAAAATGCCAAATGGGACAAAACTTAACATCACGGATAAGATCACTAAGCAGGTAGAAGCAGTGTTGCGCAGCATTCCTGAAATCGAGCACCAACTGGTAACGGGCGGATCTATTCCGAAAGAGGGATTGCAGCCTTTGGAAAAGCATGAATCCAAAATTGTGGTGGATCTTAAATCAACACGAAAGCCGACAACTGTGGAGGTCATGCAGGTGGTGAAAGGCAAACTCTCCCAGCTCGATTTGCGCGGCGGAAAAACTATTTTGCAACAAGGCGGAGGAACCTGGGCCAAGCTTGGCAGCAATGCCTCACCCATTGTCATAGAAATCAAAGGTCATCATTTGGAAACCTTGAAACATATCTCAGAAACCCTGGTCAGGCAGTTGAACCAACAGCCAGGCATTTATAATGTGCATTCTTCCTTGCGGATGAATGCACCGGAAATCAGCATAGATGTCAACCGGGATCAGGCCGCGCGTTTCAGTCTTTCAGTAGCGGATTTGGCCAAAACGGTGTTGACGGCGGTCAAGGGTTCCAAAGTTTCAGAGTTCCGGGAGGATGGTCAAGAGATTGATATACAGGTTCGCTTGCGGGAAGAGGATCGAAATGATTTTCAGGCTCTACATCGGCTGTTGATCCATTCTCCCTTGAACATTGACATTCCCCTGGAGATGGTGGCAGCCGTTCAGCCGGGGATTGGGCCGAGTGAAATCTTGCATTTTGACCAGCAGCGCACAGTGCTGGTCAGGGCAGGATTGTACAAACGGACCCTGGATAATGTGCGGCCGGAAATAGAGAGCCTACTGAAAAGCCAGCGGCATAAACATCCGGACTTTAGCTTAATGTTGACCGGTGAGGCGACGCAGATGAGTGAATCTTTCCGTAGTCTGTGCATTATATTACTGATGTCCCTGCTGCTGGTGTATATGATCATGGCTGCACAATTTGAATCCTATTGGCAGCCTTTTCTTATCCTCGTTACTATTCCCTTGGCAGTCATTGGCATGGGACCAGCGCTGCTGCTGACCTGCCATTCCCTTTCGGCCATGGCAGGCATGGGCATGGTTCTGTTATGTGGAATCGTAGTGAACAATGGCATCGTTTTGATTGATTATGTGAATCAAAAGCGCAGGCACAATCCGCAGGAGCTTAGACAGATTTTGATTGAAGCCGGGCAAGTGCGTTTGCGTCCTATTGTCATGACTGCGATGACGACCATCCTGGGACTCCTGCCCTTGGCTATGGGGTTGAGCCGGGAAACGAAAATGCAGGCACCCATGGCGGTGGTGGTTGTTTCCGGTCTTATCGTTTCCACCATACTGAGTCTGGTCATTTTACCGACCTTGTATTATTTGGTTGATGCCAAGATTCTCAGCCGACTGAGAAAACCGGCACACAACATACTTGTGCCGCAAAGAGGGATACAATATGAATGAAAACCAACTTATCCATATAGCCGGGGTGGCGCTCTTGTTGCTTATGGTGGCGAGCCGTTTGCCTGGGTTCAGTATTCGCCGGCCAGTGGCATTGAGTATGATCGTGACAGCTTTTATTTTAATGGGTTTGGTTGGATTAAGACAATTGCCCATGGAGCTCATGCCGAATATCAGCTATGGTCAAGTCACCATATTTATCAACGTACGGGGAGGTATGCCGCCTCCTGAAGTGGAACGATTGATCACCAAACCGGTGGAAGCAGCCATGAGTACGGTATCAAAATTGAAAAATATTGTTTCCACCTCCAAAAAACACAAATCCATTGTGACCTTGGAATTTGAACCTGGCACCAATATGAATTTGGCAACTTTGGAAACCCGGGAAAAATTCTTGCGCGTAAAAGGCGAATTGCCGAAATCGATTGAACGACCGGTGATCGCACACTATGAAGAATCCGATGCGCCGGTCGTGATTGCCGCTCTGACATCGCTTTGCCATTCACCGGAAGAGCTGCGTAAGCTGGTGGAAGAGGGATTGAAGGATCGGTTGCTGCGCATCCCGGGGGTGGCCAATGTAGAAATCGGCGGAGGCCGGGAACGGAAGATATTGGTGCATCTGGATAAAAGGCGCTTGGTCGCCCTGGGGCTTTCCGTAAAACAAATCATTGGTATCTTGGAGAAAAACAATTTAAATATGCAGGTTGGCAGTCTGGACCAGGCAGAACAACTGATCGGTTTAAGAACCCAAGGAGCGTTCAAGGAAATCAGAGAAATAGAACAAATCGGTGTTGCGGTGACCAATAAAGCAGGCCTGGTTCGTCTGCAGGATATCGCCGTGGTTCAGGATGATTTTATGGAAGCGGAGACTCATTCAAGATTGAATTCTAAATCAGCGGTTACCCTATATATCCAGAAGGAAAGTCTGGCCAATGTTGTACATGTAGTGGAGCGCGTTAAACTGGTTCTGCTTCAATTCGAGAACGGATTGGACGAGCAGATTCAATTATTTACTGTAGCGGACCAAGGCCGGAGCATTCAGGAGGCCATTCGGGCGGTGAAGATGACCTTGTTTTATGGCATGTGTTTGGTGGTGCTGATCTTGGGTTTTTTTCTCAGTAAAACCGTTATCACCCGCTGGTTGTCTGTCGGCTTGATACTGGGATTGACCGTTAATTTGCTGGTATTTTATTTGTGGCGGATTCCCCTGACCAATACCCTGGTGATCATTATTAGTGTGTTTGTCCTGATGTCGGGGGTATCTGTCTGGCAAAAGGATATCCGTCCTGCCTTGATGGTCGCCGGCTCCATTCCGGTTTCTTTATTGATCACACTGGTGATGATGTACTTGGAACAGGTCGCTTTAAATGTCATCTCGCTCTCCGGATTGGTATTAGGCATTGGTCTGCTCGTGGATAATTCCATTGTGGTATTGGAGAACATTGACCGCTTTCATAAAAAATACCACACCTGGTCCAAATCGGAACGTGTGGTACAGGCGGCCAAACAAATGATGATGCCCATGATCGGAGGAACCCTGACCACGATTGCGGTTTTTTTGCCTTTTTCCTTTTTACAAAAGCAGACGCAATTGCTCTATGCGGGTATTGCTTTTACAGTGACCACGACCTTGTTGGCATCGCTATTTACCGCGCTGGCGCTTATTCCGGCGCTGGCCTATTACGTGCCAATTGAAGCAGCAACGAATCCGCCGGCCCAGAGTCTGCGGGGAAGTGTGACGCAGTTTTTGGAAATGCTCCAGATGAAAAGTGCGGCCTACCTGGGAAAAATTGTGGCATTTTTGAAAAGGAAGTTGTGCTACGTGGCAGGAGTGCTGTTGATCTTGGGACTTGTGCTGCTCCGTCTGGTTGTGCATAGCAACTGGGGAGCAACGGTATTTGTTTTGGCAGTGGCCGTGCTTTTAATCACCAGCCTGCTGATGATTAAACATTACCGTTGGTATTTGAGAATACTTCTGCAGCATAAATTTAAAATGACGTTGCTGATTCTTTGCTTGTTCCTGGGGGCCCTGTTTATTTTTCAGAAACAGTTGCCGAAGGATTTTTTGGCCGCATCGGAACAAAGTGAATTTACGATCTATGTAGAGCTGCCCTCAGGAGTTCGGTTGGATATTTCAGACCAAGTGGTAAAAGAGGTTGAAAAACGCATTGCCGGCCTGGAGAAGATACAACCGATGCTCAAGAACGTATCTTCCCGCGTAGAAGGATGGTCCTCCAAGATATATGTAACCCTTAAACCACGCGCCCAGCGGTCGTGGTCTACGCAGGAGGTTATTGAATATCTTCGTCCGCGTTTAGAGGAGGGCGGGGAGGAACATGATGCTTTTATCTATTTTTCAGAACCCCGGCAAGGCAAGGAGATTTTTGTTGAACTCTATGGTTACCAGTATCAAACTCTGGCTCAATTGGCCATGCAAATGGCCTCGAAAATGTCAAAAGTGGAAGCCTTGTCCGATGTAAAAGTCAGGTATCGCCCCGGCAGACCGGAGGCCAAAGTACACTTGCTGCCTAAAAGGGTGGCCCTTATGGGCCTGGATAATCAGGATATCGGCGAAACCGTGCACGCCCAATTGCGCGGTTTGCATGCCACCTCGTTTTATGATCAACAGGAAGAAATCGAGACCATCGTACGATTGGAACCGAAACAATGCGAAACCATAGCGCAATTAAAAATGTTAATGCTGGCCTCTCCCAAAGGATTTCACGTACCACTGGAACATTTTTCGGATTTGCGGTTTGGCTTGTCACCCAGCGAAATTTGGCATCGTAATAAAAGCCGGATGATTCAAGTCAGCGCTAATTTAGGCAAGCTGCCCTTGGAAACAGCCGCGCAAGCGGTGCAGACCATTATTCGCGGCATGACTTTTCCGGAGGACTATTATGCTGATATTGGCGGAGATTATGAAAATATGGTACAGGCCAATCGCAGTTTTTGGCAGGCCCTGACCTTTACCGTTATTCTGATATTCATCGTGTTGGCGTGTTTGTTCGAGTCCCTGCGCCAGCCCTTCATTATCATGATAACGGTGTTGTTGTCTGTGATTGGCGCCATTGCCGCCTTGGTTGTAACCAACAGCACAGTGACCCTGGGCGTATTGATCGGCATGCTCATGCTCGGTGGAATCGTGGTTAACAACGGCATAATATTGATTGATCGCATGAATAAATTGAAACGACAATTTCCGAAGATTGCGGTAGCTCGCTTGGTGATCTGGGCGGGCCGGCAGCGGATACGCCCGATTTTTATGACGACCGCTACGACGCTTTTCGGCTTATTGCCTATGGCTCTGGATTGCGGTGAATCTGCTGTGCTTTGGAGTCCGCTGGCGATTACCGTGATGGGAGGGCTGCTCAGTTCAACTTTGTTGACTCTGTTTATCTTGCCGGGATTTTATTTAATACTAGAGGAATTCAAAGTGGTATTGGCAGTTAGAGGCTTCACAAGACGTTGGCGTTTGGCAGAGAAAAAAACCAATTAGTTGTTTCGCTGGGTGTGAAGACATGATAAAAACAATCTGAAGAGAAACCGTTAGAGGGCCACCTGAAATAACCGAGGGGGAACCTCCTCTGGTGATCTTTGCGTTGAAGGAATTTCAAAAACGCAAGGCCGACATTTTATTTTCAGTTGCCTCTGGTTCAGGCTGAGAAAACCGGCGAGTAAAGGAGCAGACAACCATGGCGTATATGTTGATTGTGGATGACAACATAAATATTGCGAATGTCTACAAAGAGGTCTTTGAGCAGGAAGGGTTTCAGGTGGAATGTGCTGATGATGAAAAGCACTCCCTGGAATTGGTCGGTGCCTGCAAACCGGATGTGGTGCTGTTGGATGTTGATTTAAAAGGGGACGGCGGAGACCGCAGCGGCTGCGTGATACTGAATCGGCTGCGGGAAAAATGGACCCAGGAAGAGCTGCCCATCATTGTGATCAGCGGGGTTGGTGATACCAGCCTCTTGATTGAAATGATAAAAAACGGTGCCAATGATTTTGAAGTAAAACCGGTGGAGGATTTTAAAAGTCTGGTTGAAAAAGTCAAACGGTATCTACACAAGAAAAACGGACCACCGGATCAGGACCTGCCGGTTTGGGAGGAAAGAATTGTCGGCAAGAGCAAGGTGATTATGAATCTTGCCAAAAACATTTTGTGGGCAGCTCAATCGGAATGTGACACCATGATTCTAGGGGAAACAGGCACTGGCAAAGATCTGGTGGCCCGGTCGTTTCATGCCTTAAGCAAACGCCAAGCTAAACCCTTTTATGAAATTGATTTAACCAAAATCAGTCCGAACCTATTTGAATCGGAAGTGTTTGGGTATGTGACCGGAGCCTTCAGTGGTGCTCAGAGGAACAAAAAGGGGTTGATCGAGGAAACGCAAGGCGGAGTGGCGTTTTTAAATGAAATTGGTGAATTGCCTTTAGAACAACAAGCAAAATTGTTGACCTTGCTTGAGAATAAGATCATCACCCGGGTGGGATCCACAGAAAAAATAAAAATGGATATTGTCATCTTAGCAGCCACCAACCGCAATCTGAAAAAAATGGTGGACAAGGGATTCTTTCGCAAGGATTTATATTATCGTTTGTATAATCATGTCTTGATCATTCCGCCGCTGCGCGATCATCTGGAAGACATTCCCTTGCTGGTGGATCATTTTATCAAGGAGTTAAATCCCAGGTATCAAAAACGCATCCAAGCGACCTCGGTGGAGGTGATGGAATGGATGCAAAAGCAGAAGTGGGAAGGTAACGTGCGGCATTTAAAAAAATGCACAGAGGTTGGGATTAAAAATTCTTTGGATAATATTATATCCCTGCAGGACATCCAATCCTTTGTGACGCAAATGGAAGCGGAAACAGAAAATAGTGACGAAAAAATCGGACAGCCTCCCGGGACTGCTGATTATTTGGAACTGGAGTATCAGGATTTGAAAAAACAATTAAAGGTCGAGATTGATGAAAAAGAAAAACGCTACCTACTACACCACCTGGAAAAAAACAAAAAAAACAAGACCAAGACAGCCAGATCAATAGGCATTAATAATTATCAACAATTAACGCAAGCCATGAAACGCTTAAACATTGAGGATTAAATAGCCTGAAATGAGGCAATAGACTATTTTCTTCGAGTAAGCATGGAGATTCCTCACTTCCGGTCGGGGTTGCGAAGGCCTCGGAATAGCTACACCCTCTGTGTTCTTTCCTGAAGACCCGGCTACGGGGCTGTATTTATGGTGAAACCTACATATTAATATAGGGACCAATGTAATGGCACTGCCTCGGAGTGTGTCAGCCAACGAAGCCACTATTATTCCCTTCCATTTTCAAATAAATATGGTGAAATATAAAAAAAGACCTTGACATATTACCTCGAAGTATACTATTCTTTTCATTCTATATTTTTCACTTCAAACATTGTAGCCTGGTATCAATAATATCTGGTATCAAAATATATGGGTTTCCCTAATGTTAATTAGGGCAAGGAGGATATTGTATGCCCAAAGCCTTTGTTGATCCAAGAAATCGTACGTACTTCAACCACATTCCTGAAATTATGGATATTCCCAATTTGATGGAAATTCAAAAGAAGTCCTATAATGATTTCCTGCAAAAAAGCATCCGCCCTGAAGACCGCAAGAATCAGGGTCTGCAAGCTGTCCTGCAAAGTGTTTTTCCAATTTATGATTTTAACAATAACTCAAGCTTGGAATTTGCAGGCTTCACCTTTGGTGATCCGAAATATACTGAAGAGGAATGCCGGGAGCGGGATATGACCTATTCCGCAGCTTTGAAGGTTACCTTGCGTTTGGTGGTCCGGGAAGAAGATCCGGACACGAAAGTGAAACGGATTAAAGACATTAAAGAGCAAGAAGTGTTTTTCTGTGAATTGCCCCTGATGACAACTAAAGGCACATTTGTTATTAATGGCGCGGAACGTGTTATTGTATCTCAGTTGCATCGCTCGCCGGGTGTCTCGTTTGATGAAGATGAAGTGAAATCCGTTAGTGCCGGAAAACGCTTCATGATCGCCCGGATTATTCCCTACTGGGGTTCCTGGTTGGAAATGGAGTTTGACAACAATGATCTGTTGTACCTGCGCATAGACCGCAAGCGTAAAATTTTGGTAACCACCTTCCTGCGCGCGATTGGGTTTACCACCCAGAAAAAAATTATTGATTTATTTTATGAGACTGAAGTCATTCCGGCCCAGGAACAAGCGGTAGATCGAAGCCTGACCGAAGATGTGGTGGATCAATCGACCGGAGAAGTATTGGCTGAGTGCAATACTATGATTACACCGGAATTGGTCAAGCAATTCGAAGAAGCCAAGATTAAAAAGATTTCCGTTGCCAAGCTGGGAGTGGATGAAGCACAGTCCTTGCATAAAACATTAGCTAAAGACAATACCCGTTCGAAAAATGAAGCGCTTATTGAAATTTACCGCAAAATGCGTCCCGGCGATCCGCCGACCGTGGAAAGCGCTTCGGCCTTGTTGGACAGCCTGTTCTTCAATCCCAAGCGTTATAATCTTTCGCGCGTAGGAAGATACAAACTCAATAAACGTCTGGG
The DNA here is from genome assembly GCA_023139775.1 of bacterium. GTDB lineage: Bacteria > Oederibacteriota > JAAXVQ01 > JAAXVQ01 > JAUVAV01 > JAGLMY01. The sequence continues at coordinate 7,176 of JAGLMY010000014.1, read as the reverse complement.
GCTGCATATTCCTTTGGATCACTGCACACTGAAAAAAGAGGATATTGTTGAGATTGTTCGGCGTCTGGTTAAGCTGAACAACCAAGAAGATGCTAAGGATGATATTGACCACTTGGGCAATCGTCGTGTACGTTCCTCCGGTGAATTACTGGAAAACCAATTCCGTATTGGTTTGTCGCGCATTGAGCGCGCAGTAAGAGAAAGAATGTCCATTCTGGAAATTGACACCTGCATGCCCAGTAATTTGATCAATGCTAAACCGGTGGCTGCCGGGGTGAAGGAGTTTTTTGGTTCCTCGCAGCTCTCCCAGTTTATGGATCAGACCAATCCGTTGGCGGAATTGACGCACAAACGGCGCCTCTCCGCGTTGGGACCGGGTGGTTTGAACCGTGAACGTGCCGGCTTTGAGGTGCGTGACGTACACCATACGCACTATGGCCGTATCTGTCCGATTGAAACGCCTGAAGGTCCAAACATTGGTTTGATTTCTTCATTGGCGAGCTTCGCCCGGGTCAATGAATTTGGATTCGTTGAAACACCGTATCGTAAAGTCGTAAATGGCAAAGTGACGGATGAAATGCACTATTTGGTGGCTGATGAAGAGGATGCCTATGTTATTGCTCAGGCCAATGCTGAGGTAGATGCCAAAGGCAATCTGGTAGGACCAATGATTGCGGCTCGTTTTAAAGTGGATTATCCGTTGGTCAATCCCAAAGACGTAAATTATATGGACGTTTCACCGAAACAGCTGGTTTCTGTAGCCAGCGCGCTGATTCCTTTTTTAGAGCACGATGACGCCAACCGCGCGCTCATGGGCTCTAATATGCAACGTCAGGCTGTGCCGCTATTACGTACACAAGCTCCGTTGGTGGGAACCGGTATGGAAGGCAAGGCTGCTTATGATTCCGGTGTTATGCTTAATGCCCGTCATGAAGGGACCGTGGAAAAAGTATCTTCAGATAAAATTGTAATCTCCTGGGAAGATAAAAAAGAGGGACGAGTTCACATTGACACCTACAATCTATTGAAATACCAACGTTCCAACCAGGATACCTGTGTGAATCAAAAACCGATCGTGCGTCCGGGACAACATATAAAACGCGGTCAGGTCATAGCTGATGGTCCGGCCACCAATGGTGGTGAATTGGCTCTCGGCCAAAATGTTCTGGTGGCATTTATGCCCTGGCGAGGATACAACTTTGAAGACGCGATTATTGTATCCGAGGGTTTGCTGAAACAGGATTTTTTCACCTCGATTCATGTGGAAGAATTCGAACTCGAAGCCCGGGACACGAAATTAGGCAAAGAGGAAATTACCCGTGATATTCCCAATGTGGGTGAGGAAGCCTTAAAGGATCTCGATGAAAATGGAATTGTTCGCGTGGGCGCGGAAGTAGGGCCGGGCGACATTCTGGTTGGAAAAGTTACCCCCAAAGGCGAGACCGAGCTCTCCCCGGAAGAAAAACTATTGCGCGCCATTTTTGGCGAAAAATCCGGTGATGTGCGCGATGCTTCGCTGAAAGTACCTCCGGGAGTGGAAGGTAAAGTCATTGAAGTCAAGGTATTCTCACGCCGGGAACGTGATGACAAAATTCGAGCCCGTGATATTGATCAGATCAAGAAGATTGAGAAAGAACGTATGCGCCGGGTTGCCAATGTTGACAAGCGGCGTAATGAAGATATCGCGGAGGTGGAAAATAAACTGGCTGAAGTCCTGGCCGAGATCAAGAAGAGCGGCAAAGGAGATGCCGGCATTGCCAAGGAAAATGCCGCCAAACGCATTTTCCGGTTAAAACAAATTGCCGAAGAAACTAAAGAGGAAGTGAATCAAGAGCATGAGAAACGGATTCTGAAAATCCGTAAAGGCGATGAGCTGCCTCCGGGTGTGATTAAATTAGTCAAGGTGAATGTGGCCAAAAAGCGCAAATTGTCCGTGGGTGACAAGATGGCCGGGCGTCACGGAAACAAAGGTGTGGTTTCCAAAGTAGTGCCAATCGAAGACATGCCCTACTTGGAAGACGGGACACCGGTGGATATTATTTTGAATCCTTTAGGTGTTCCTTCTCGTATGAACCTGGGACAGATTCTGGAAACGCATTTGGGTTGGGCTGCCCAAAAATTAGATAAGTTCATTGCCTCGCCGGTGTTTGACGGCGCGACGCAGGAACAGATCAAAGATACTTTAAAAGAAGCGCAGTTGCCGGAAAGCGGCACCACGGATTTATACGATGGTCGTACTGGGGAACGTTTTGATCATGAAGTCACCGTCGGTTTCATTTACATGCTGAAATTGGCGCACTTAGTGGACGATAAGATCCATGCCCGCTCCATTGGTCCCTACTCGCTAATTACTCAGCAGCCCTTGGGCGGTAAGGCGCAATTCGGCGGGCAACGTTTTGGCGAGATGGAAGTTTGGGCCTTGGAAGCATACGGCGCGGCTGAAATTTTACAGGAATTATTGACTGTAAAATCCGATGACACCGCCGGCCGCACCAAAATTTATGAAGCTATTGTTAAAGGTAAGAACGCGCCTGAATCATGCGTGCCGGAGTCTTTCAATGTCCTGGTCAAAGAGCTGCAAAGCTTGGGTCTGAATATTGAGCTGCTGCGCAAGCGTGAACAAGAACCAGAAAAACCCAAAGAAGAAAAAGCAACTAAGTCTAAAAAGCGCAAGGTTGCCAAGGAGGACGCATGAGAGTAGAAGGCGGCTTTGGAGAAAAAATGACAATGCTCCAGCGGGAGCGCGAAAAAGAGCGCGAGTATCATGAATCGCGGGCAGCGGGGATGTTTGATGCCATTCGTATTTCTCTGGCTTCCCCGGAAGTGATCCGGAATTGGTCTCGCGGAGAAGTTAAAAAGCCGGAAACCATTAATTACCGTACATTTAAACCTGAGCGGGACGGCTTGTTCTGCGAACGCATCTTTGGTCCGGTAAAGGACTGGGAATGCGCTTGCGGCAAGTACAAACGCATTCGCTACAAAGGCGTGGTCTGCGACCGCTGCGGTGTTGAGATTATCCAGAGTAAGGTACGGCGTGAACGTCTGGGCCATATTGAACTGGTAGCACCGGTAACGCACATCTGGTACTTTAAAGGAGTTCCTTCCCGGATTGCCTATCTGCTGAATATCGCCGCGCGGGCTTTGGAAAAAGTTATTTATTATGAAAGTTACATTGTTACAGATTCAGGAGATACTCCGTTAGCCAAGAAGCAGTTGCTTAGTGATGAAGACTACCGTGGTTTCCGGGAACAGTACGGCACAGCCTTCAAGGCGAAAATGGGCGCTGAGGCAGTTCGGGATTTGCTCCAGGAAATCGATCTGGACGAGAAGTCAGAGCGTTTCCATAAAGATATGGAAACCGCTTCGGTCCAGAAAAAGAAGGAAATTGTCAAACGGCTTAAAGTGGTGGAAGCGTTCCGCCAATCCGGCAATCAGCCGGATTGGATGGTCCTGGAAGTGGTTCCGGTCATCCCGCCGGAATTACGTCCTCTAGTTCCGTTGGATGGCGGCCGTTTTGCCACGTCTGACTTAAATGATCTGTACCGGCGTGTGATCAATCGCAATAACCGCTTGAAAAAGTTGATGGATTTGAAAGCTCCGGATGTAATCATTCGCAATGAAAAACGGATGCTGCAGGAAGCCGTAGATGCCTTGTTTGACAATGGTCGTCGCGGGCACGCGGTTAAGGGTCCTGGCAATCGTCCGTTAAAATCGCTTTCCGATATGCTAAAAGGGAAGCAGGGCCGTTTCCGCCAGAACTTGCTGGGTAAACGTGTTGATTACTCCGGTCGTTCAGTTATTGTGGTGGGACCGGAACTGAAATTATGGCAATGCGGTTTGCCCAAAAAGATGGCGCTTGAACTCTTCAAACCGTTTATTATTAAAAAGCTGGAAGAGCGCGGTTATGTGCATACCATCAAGAGCGCGAAAAAGATGGTAGAACGTGTCAAACCGGAAGTATGGGATATTCTCGAAGAGGTGCTTGAGGATCATCCGATTATGCTGAACCGCGCGCCTACTCTGCATCGTCAGGGAATTCAAGCTTTTTTGCCGGTTTTGGTCGAAGGGAAAGCCATTCGTATTCATCCCTTGGTCTGCGCGGCCTTTAACGCGGACTTTGACGGTGATCAGATGGCTGTACACGTACCCTTGTCCACTGAAGCGCAATTGGAAGCACGCGTATTAATGCTCTCTACTAACAATATTCTCTCGACTGCCAGTGGTCGTCCGATCATTGCTCCGTCTCAGGATATAGTTTTGGGTTGTTATTATTTGACCAAAGAATTGGCGGGTGCCAAAGGCGAAGGCAAGGTCTACTCCGGCCCGGAAGAAGTTATGGTAGCCATAGATGCCGGTGAAGTAGCTTATCATGCCAAAATTAAAGTCCGCGTGAATGGTTCGTTTTTGGATATTACCGCGGGCCGGATTTTCTTCAATGAAACTGTGGTTCCTGAACCATTGCGGTATGTGAACAAAGTGCTCAACAAAAAAGAGTTAACCAATCTGGTAGCTCGCAGTTATAAAGAGCAGGGTACGTATGTCACGGTCCTCATGCTGGACAGAATGAAAGAAATCGGATTCGAATTTGCCACCCGGGCCGGAATTACAGTCAGTATAGATGACATTAAAATCCCGGGAAGCAAACCAAAGATGATCGAGCAGGCAAAAAAAGAAGTTGCTGCCATTGAACGTCAATACCAGCAGGGAGTTATTACTGATGGTGAGCGCTACAACAAGGTAATCGATATTTGGACGCACACTACGGATAATATCGCTGAAGTCATGATGAACGGATTGTCCGAAGATCGTCACGGATTTAATCCGATTTACATGATGGCGGACTCCGGTGCTCGCGGATCCAAAATGCAGATTCGCCAGCTGGCGGGTATGCGCGGTCTGATGGCCAAACCGCAGCAGAAGATTACCGGCGCGGCCGGTGAAATTATTGAGTCGCCAATTATCGCGAACTTCCGTGAAGGACTGACCGTGTTGGAGTACTTTATCTCTACGCACGGCGCGCGTAAAGGTTTGGCTGATACGGCGCTCAAAACCGCTGATGCCGGGTACTTAACCAGGCGTCTGGTGGACGTGGCCCAGGATGTGATCATAGCTGAAGAAGATTGTAAAACACTCAATGGCATTTCCATCGGCGCGATTCGGGAAGGTTCGGAAGTCATTGAACCCTTGAAAGAACGTATATTGGGCCGCGTTGCCTTGGACAACGTGGTGGATCTGTTGTCTGATGAGGTGCTGGTTCGCTCAGGCCAGGAAATTGATGAAGTAATCGCCGAGAAGATTGAGAACGCGGTGGTGGAAAGAATCAGGATACGTTCCGTGCTTACCTGCGAAAGCCAGCGTGGTGTTTGTGCCAAATGCTATGGGCGCAATCTGTCCATCGGTCGTACGGTTGAGGTTGGTGAATCGGTTGGTATCATTGCCGCTCAATCCATTGGTGAGCCGGGAACTCAGCTGACCTTGCGTACCTTCCATATCGGTGGTACGGCCAGTCGTGTTCTGGAAATTTCCAAAATTGAGGTGAAAAACGAGGGTATTGTGCGTTTACACAATGCCCGTACGATTCCCAATTCCGAGGGTGATTACATTGTACTCAATCGCAATGCGGAACTGGGTGTATATGATGAACGTGGTTCAGAACACGAATTATATCCGGTGCCTTATGGTGCCGTACTGAAAGTCAGTGAAGGCAGCAAGGTCAAAAAAAATGAAGTAGTCGCGCTCTGGGATCTGTACAATGTACCGATATTTACCGAGCAAAGTGGTAAAGTGCACTTTGAGGATATTGTAGAAGGTAAGACTATGAAAGAGCAGACAGATGAAACGACAGGTCTTATCGGCCGTGTGATTATGGAGCACAAAGAAGAAGACATGCATCCGCAGATTATCATTCGAGACAGTAATAATGAGGTGGTTGCCAATTACGCTATTCCGACCGGCGCTTACTTTACAGTAGAAAACGGCGATGTGATCAAAGCCGGTGACATTCTGGCCAAGATTCCGCGTGAGATTTCCAAAACTCGTGACATTACAGGTGGTCTGCCGCGCGTGGCTGAGTTGTTTGAAGCTCGAAAACCCAAAGGCGCGGCTGTGATTAGTGAAATTGACGGAATTATCAATTTCAGCGGTATGGTACGCGGTATGCGTCGTTGCTTGGTCAAACACGAAACCGGTATTGAAAAAGAATATCTCATCCCCGGCGGCAGGCACTTGAACGTACGTGACAATGACCGGGTACAGGCTGGAGAAGCTTTAACCGACGGCCCGGTCAATCCGCACGACATTTTGGAGATCAAGGGTGAAAACGAGGTTCAGGAATACTTGGTTAACAAAGTGCAGGAAGTGTATCGTCTGCAGGGTGTTACTATAAATGACAAACATATTGAGGTCATTGTGCGCCAACTCCTGCGCAAAGTTATGGTGGAAGATTCCGGAGACACCAAATTCCTGGTTGGCACTCAGGTCTATCGTTTTACTTTTCGCGATGAAAACGAGCGGGTCATCAAAGAAGGCGGACGTCCGGCTACAGCGCGTCCGATCCTGTTGGGTATTACCAAGGCCAGCTTGGGAACCGAGAGCTTTATTTCAGCGGCCAGCTTCCAGGAGACCACACGTGTTCTCACCGAAGCGGCCATTGCCGGTAAAGTGGATGATCTGACAGGCTTGAAAGAGAATGTCATCATGGGTCATCTGATTTCAGCAGGTACGGGTATGCCGGGCATGCAGGAATTGAGAGCACAACTCGAAGGAGAGAACAAGACTGAAGAAGAGGCGAAAGAAGAGCTGGAAGTCAGCCGGAATTAAAATTGGTGGGGCGGGTTTCCCCGTCCGCCAGATCCGTAGGGGCAGGGTCACCCTGCCCACGATTGAATATCAAGGGCGGTTGGTTGAAAAATCAGCCGCCTTTTTTTATATTATATCCTCTGGTGGGCGAGGGGACCTCGCCCGTACGTTAGCAAATGGCAGAAGAAGGAAAAATCACCATGAACGAATTTAAAACAGTAGTAGAACAATTCAGGGACGATCAGAAAAAGTTTCTAGAAGTAATGAATCATAAATTTGATCAGCAAGAAGTCAGAATGACCAGGCAGGAGAAAAAAAGCGATTCAATGATGGAACAGATCGCACTGCTGCATGAAGGGCAGACCGCAATGAAAGCGG
>JAGLMY010000139.1 GCA_023139775.1 bacterium | reverse complement strand
GTTAAGAAAAGCAAATCCGCAGATATCTAACCCGGACAAGCCGGAACTAAAGATATTTGACAGGATTAACAGGATGTACGGGATTTTAAATAAATTCTGTCAATCCTGTTATCCTGACAAAAAAAATTCTTTGCGCTCTTTACGGCGAATAATTTTCTGCCATGGAGCCCCACGGACAAGCCCGTGGTACCCGGAATACCCGGCTTCGCCGCGGTTATCCGCCCAAGTGGTGGGGCGACATCACGCCGTAGCAACTTACGCATTCATCTTAGGCCAAGGCCGGGGTCTTCTGCGAAGGCGGATAAAAAGCACGAATTTGAGAACTAAGATACTAATTTCGGAAAGCAGGTAGAGAAAAATGAATGCTACCAAATATCAGGTGATTATTGTTCTGGGCTTTTTTATGGTGTTTGGCAGTAAAATAGCGAGTGCTACTCCAACAGCGTACTCAAGCCCTGGTGCAGAATCCGAAACTGATTTTACAACCTCACCCTCGCTGCCAAAAAAACATTCCTCAATCCCTTGGAATGCTAAAAATATGTTCGGGTTCTTGACTAAACAGAACCGAACGAAAGCGATAATGATTCGTTCCTTGAAAGTATTGCAAGTAAAACAACCTCAGGATCTCTATTTCCAAACCGGGAAAGAAGAAAAACGAAAAAAACTGAGACAGCGGCCCATACTTACCAAAGCTCCGGCGGAAAAACCATTTTACCGAGGCGTCGAGTATGTAGTGCGCGTTGATCGACGATACGGCATTGATATAAAAGTGGAACTGGATTTCATTGCTTCCGGCAAAAAGAAGAAAAAGAGCATTACCCGGACACCAATTAAAAAATTATACGTATATACGACTCCCGAACAAGTTGAAGAAATTGTCCTGCATAGCGCTACCGGACGGTTTAGGTATTCATTACCGCTTAAAACACATTATAAAAAAATACGCTTTCAAATTCGCGATAGTGACGAACGGCATAATTTGACCATTCGGTTTATTAATTATAAAAAAAAGGTCTCGTTTTCCGATTGATGCTTAAAAAGGAGCAACCCGATGGAAAAATTCAATATTGATTTTACACAATATTCAAGAGATTTCTTGGAATTCATACTGGTAGCTGGACCGCGTATTGTGTTAACGCTTCTGCTCTTCATTGTTTTGAATCTATTTTTGAAATACATGTTGCGTGGTTTTGAAGGATTCATGACAAAACGAATGTTGAAAAAAGGAGCCGAAGATAAACACCGGGAAGAAGAACTGAACAAAAGAATACGCACCTTGGTTAGTGTTTTAAGAAAAACGGTTTATGGGATTATGTGGAGTGTGGCGATCATGATCGTGCTTTCGCAATTGGGTATCAATATAGGCCCCATGGTGGCCACAGCCGGTGTGCTTGGTTTGGCCGTAAGCTTTGGCGCTCAAAGTCTGATCAAAGATTTTATTAGCGGTTTGTTTTTGATTTTAGAAAACCAGGTGCGTTTAGGGGATGTGGCCATCATTAACGGCACCGGCGGATTGGTGGAAGCCATCAATTTACGTACCATTGTATTGCGTGATTTATCCGGTGTGGTCCATATTTTTCCCAATGGTTCTATTAATACAATTTCCAATATGACCCTGGGATGGTCGGCCTATGTATTTGATATCGGTGTAGCGTACAAAGAAGATACTGATCAAGTCTCGGAAATTATGTCCGCTGTCCTGGAATCCATGCGTTCAGATGAAAAATACAGACCTATGATTTTGGAACCATTGGAAGTGTTTGGTGTTGATGATTTCGCAGATTCCGCGGTAGTGGTTAAAGCCAGAGTGAAAACCAGACCGATCAAACAATGGGAAGTCGCGCGCGAGTACCGCAGAAGATTAAAAAAAGCATTTGATGAAAAGGGGATTGAAATTCCTTTCCCGCACATGAGCGTGTATTTCGGAGAAGCCAGTAAGGCCTTTCAAGTAATGTTGGAACAAGCCCAAAAATAAAAAACTAACAATGAATAAATCATCCCCGCACTGAAGTGCGGAGTATTCAGGTAACCCTCACCCTTTATCCCTCTCCCTAAAAGGTAGAGGGAATGCGGTAACCCCGGACTAAAGTCCGGGGTTACCGCTATATTGACATTTGACAATTAAAATAAAGAATATTAGAATAACCTGGTATATAGGAGGTCCGTTTATGAAAAAAATCAAATTTTATTCACTTTCCACCTGCATTTGGTGCCGAAAAACACGCGTACACTTAAAAGAGAATGGAATTAAATTCGATGAAATCGCCATGGATAAATTAACCGGCGATAAACGTGAAGCGGCCATGCAAGAACTGGGCAAACATAATCCGGTCAAGAGTTTTCCAACTCTGGTTTTTGCGGAAGGAAATGTGGTAGTTGGTTTCAAACCTGAAGAAATTCGTAACGCCTGTAAAAAATAATGCCGGACCAGTATGCGATTTCCAAATTGAAAGAAGTTGTTCAGAAACGAGGGGGAAATTTTCTGAATCCCGACGATTCCATGACTAACCAGTTGTTGGAAAGTCTGCTGATCAATGAAGAACGGTACGGTTATCTGTTTTGTCCCTGTCGCTTGGCCACAGGGAAGTACACACAAGACCTTTCCATGATTTGTCCCTGCGATTATCGGGATGAAGACATAAATGAATTCGGCACATGTTATTGCGGTTTGTATGTCAGTCGGGAGGTCCTCGTGAAAAAAAAAGAGGTGATTACGGTTCCAGAACGAAAAGACAGGCCACCATCGCCCATAAAAATGTGGCGCTGCAAAGTTTGCGGTTATCTTTGCGTCAGGCCTTTGCCTCCTGATGTATGCCCAATATGTGGTGTTACCCATGACCGGTTTGAAGAATATCGCATCAAATAAACAAGCTGGAAATATTTTTTTTTCATGAAAGGATAAAGCATATGAAAAACATAATTTGGCTCCTTTTGTCAGGCATTTTATTGATTTCATTTACCGGCTGCGTAACTGTGGGCAAACCATTTCCAGCTACGGTGGTTTCCGAAATTGTAATCGGCAAAACCACTCGTGCTGACATTGAAAAGCCTTTGGGAAGTCCGTTTCGTACAGGTATTGATTCCGGTGATCCCACGGCCACGTATCTGAATTATAAATTCGGTCTATTCGGGTCGCCGGTGACGACTGATTTAACAATTGTCTACACGCCGGAAGGTGTTGTGAAGTCATACATATATAATACAAATCAGTAACATTGAAAAAAATAACTTAGCATATAAAAATTACTTTAAGGGAGGTCTGGGTTGTCATGGAAATGAAACCGCTATTGGCTGCACGTTACTTGATTTCATATCGAAATCCTGAATTTTCCAGTGACTGGGGTCGTTGGAAATTTTCAGGCAAGAACAAACCTGCCAAATATCATCACAATCCGCAAAACCGTTTGCCCAATGGTGAATATGATATTGCCTCAGTTTATATGCCGGTCATCGGAACTTATGATTCCGGGGATCCGGATCTGGCGGAATATCATATCCTTTTGGCCAAAGCCGTTGGTATTGATGCTTTTATTATTGACTATTTCGCTCATGCGACACAGGGCATTACCGAAATAGACGTAGAGCATATCAAAGTATTGCTAAAGCAAGCAGAACAACTGGATTTTAAAATCGCCTTCTGTTTTAACGATGATAGCTGTTTTCCACCGCTGCAAACCCAGGTGAAAAACCGAGTTGAAGCCGTGCAACACGCGCTTACTATTATACAGTATGCTGAGGAGCATTTCTTTTCCTCAACAGCATATTTGCGCATAGAGAACAAGCCGCTGCTGATACTCGAAAATTGCGGCAAGTCCAACCCCGCCTGGGATTGGCCCTTTTTCACCGTGGCTGAATGGGATCAATTACAAAATCAGTTAAAATCCAACTTGTTTGTGATCCAAAACTATCAATCGCAGATGTACGGCGTTGATTTTTCACAATGGGAAAGCGTTGCTCCCGGAGTTAACATTTATTTTTCGGATTATGATACGGATGAAATGTTTTGGGAAAATTGTCAAAATGCCGTAAGCAAAGGACGTTATCAGTTCATTTCTGGAATTGTCAATCCCGGTTATGATGATCGAGGCTGCGGCGGGAGCGGTGATCGCGGACCCCGTGTTTTTTCCCGGCGTCAGGGAGAAAAGTATTCCGCCACGTGGGAAGACAATTTAAGGAATCAGGCACAATTCATTCAGATCGGCACCTGGAATAACTATGCTCAAGGAACCGGAATTGAACCGGTCAAAGAAATCAATTTGCATAAAAGTGCCGCGGTTCCCGGATGGGGATATCGAGAACTCCTTGCCACGCGTGAATATGCGGTGCGCTTTACAGAGAAAAAATTATGGTCTTTACCGGCCTTGTTTCTGCCGGAACGGTTGTACCGTTTGAGAAAAAGCGGCGCGCCGGCCACACGCGGTGATCGTATACGGCTTTATCTCTTGGAAGGCGATATTACCGGATCCACTTTGGGCCTGGAACATGCCGGAGTGTGAAAAAACCTTCAGCCTGCTTAAGTAACCTTATTTTGCTAGGAAAGTGGGGACTTCCCTTGAAACAATACCGGCCGCTGTGCATGTTTTGTGTACTCTTGTTTTTTATAGTGCTCTGTCCCGGGCAGAGTCAAGCTGCTGCTTTCGAAAAATATCTCTTAGTAGTACCTTTGCGGCCTGCCAATGCCATGGCGAAAAAACATGCGTGGTTCGGAAATGCCTTTCGTATTGCCATGGCACAGGCCACCTTGTCGTTGAAAACCATTGTTTTTTTAAAAAATGACGAACTGGAAGCCTTGCAGCAGGAATACAAATTAGGAAACAGCGCTCCAGAACCGGGACAGATGGAAATCCTGGCAGACGAAAAGGATATTTCCTTGCTGTACGGAAATTATAAAATAAAAGGAAAACAAATTATATTAAATTGCAAAATAATACCGGGACGCAATTTTGAAGCCCGGTCGTTTAAAATCAGCGGAACTAAAAATCAGTTGCAAAAGCTGTATTTTAAACTCTTTGAAAAAACCAGCGATATTTTAAATCTTAAGGTTACCGCTGCCGAAACCAAGGCCATGAGGAAAATACCGGGAACCAACTTGTTTAACACCTACCAGACCTATATATCGGCTTTGAACACCCTTGCTCCCAATCCGAGCGGCAAAACCCTCTGTTTAAAAGCGCTGCCAATGCTCAAGCGGGCTCTCAAAAGCGATCCTAAATTTGTCTTGGCGCTTGCCACACGTGCCAATTGCCGTATCAATATCGCCCATAATCAGCAAGGCAAATTCCGTGATAAGAACTTGAGACTGGCTTGGCAGGACATCGAGGCTGCCGCCAAACACGAACCCCATCAGCCGTTACTCATGAACGCACAAGTGGAATATTATTTAACCAAAAAACAATACGAGCAAGCCAAAAAAATTGCCTTGGAAAATTTAGCTATGCATCCTGCCAATTACCGCAATTACTTACTCCTGGGTTATGTTCAGCGTTTTCTGAAAGACGTCGAAGCGGCGGAAAAAATATTGCTCCGGGGATTGGACCAACAGGGGACCGAACTGCAAAAGAAACCGTTTCAGCGTGAATTGGGTCAGTTGCTTCTCAAGCGCAATGACAAACATGCGGAAGTCTATCTTAAGGAAGTCTTAAAACTCGAACCCGCCAACGCCAAACTATATTACTTGCGCGCTTCGGCCTTATACCGTCTGAAACGTTATATGGACGTTATGACTGAAATTTACAAATTAGAAGCAGTGAAAACCTGGCGCGAAGTCAAACTGCTAAAATCCAAAACCGCCCTGATCTTGGGACAATCCTTTTTTGAAAAAGGAAATTTTGACCGGACGTATTCTTACACCAGTATTGCTCTGAGCATACAACCGCGCAACTTCGAGATTTTGCTGTTAATGACCAAGACGCTGCGCAAAAAGAGATTAGGCGCTGAAGCGCGCAAACAATTAGACAAAGCGCAAAGGGCGGCTCGCCGTAAACACCCCAAGGACCATCTCTGGCTGGGAACGGAGTTTGTTGCTCAGGGATATCGCGAAGAAGGGGCCAAAGAATATGTGACCTATTTAAAACTGCGTCCCAAGGCGCCGGAACGTCGTCGTCTGATTTCTTTGATTCGAAAACTACAAGGCGAAATTGATGAATAATGCATGGATCCAGCGGGCAACTTTGTTCGTCTGTCTTATGAGTTGGTTAAGCTGTGTAATGCCCCAACAACTGGAAGCCGGAACGGAAAAACCTACAGTTGTGGTAGAGGATTTTTATCGTTTATTGCGCCTGAAGCAGTTTTCCGAAGCTGCTGAATTGCTTTCCTTGGTTGATAAAAAAATGGTTAAAATGATCAACACCAAAGCCAAACAGGTTGCCCGTGCAGGCAAAAAAGACCAAACCATTCCTACGGCCGAGACCATTCTTACTGATATGTTTTTTCTCATGCACGAACAAGAAAACAAAAAAATGATGAAAAAAGGGAAAGACGGAGAAACCATTATGCCGGAACGAATCGGTTTTTTCGTGCCGGGACAACATTACATCGTCGGAAATTATGCCATCGTATTTACGCGGGAGACCTATGAAATAGCGCACGAAGATACAGGACCGGTCCGGGACGATCCGCGCAAACTCTGGATTGATCCCACTAATGCGTTTTCGAAAATACGTGACGAAGCTTATTTTAAACGATGGTGGGTATGGGAAGGTGATCGTCTTATTATGCCGGGTTGTGTCTGGCTGGTCAAAGAAAGGAGCGAATGGCGCATAGATCTGATCTCGGGTGTTGTCCCTCGCAAGTCCTTCACCAAAATACTGCGTTGTCATTTTGGTCGCGACATTTTCGAAGAAAAAAAGAAGAAAAAACCAGGCAAAAAAAAGAGGCCGAAACCCGGCAAACTCAAAAAATCCTCCGCCCCGGCCAAAAAATAATTCATATATTAACCATCTCATAATAATATATACTTTACGCGTACATGTCAGTGAACTGTGATTAAACAAAGGTTGTCATTCCCGAGGGTTTAATCGGCCCCGACCGGAAAAGATATATAGGGACGCCTTCAGCAGGAATCCGGTTTTTTAAACCATATCCCCGATAAGAGCATTCGGGGATGACAACATAAAAAAAACAGACTAAATGCTCACACTCCTAGTATTTCATTTCCTGCGTCAGGGGTACAATCATACTGCCGTGTTGGGAAATTAATTCAATTTCACCAAACAAGCTCAAATGGTGATCACTTTTTACTGCTACCCGGGTAAGCTCTCGGCTGATGAAGGCAAGTTTTTGATCAGCATATGGTTTGATAGAAATCGGTTTGTCCAGTGGCTGCAATTTGAATTTTTTGTTCTTGATAGTAACGTATCCTTTCAATTTCACAATGGTGACCGGATAAGCATTTAAGTTTTTAGTCTCGAACAGAAAAACATGGCCTTTGGTTTTCTTAATAGGTTTGATTTGCTTACATACAAACTTTGGCAGACGCGGTATGAACAAGGTGCTTGCGTATTCAAATTTCAGGGGGGAGACATTGGATTTTTCAGTAGGAAACAACCGGCCGGAAAACCGCAGCCGGAGATTCTGCTCTTCAGAAGTATATTTTTGGATATCTCGCAGGTTGAGCAGCAAGGGAATGGCAAAAGATTTTACAGAATAAGGCGGGACCACCGGCAGCGCAGTGAATACCTTAGTTTGCACACGTTGGTCATTCACACAGATGGAATAGGAAGCACGAACAAAAGAGAGTGTTAAGGGATTCTTGTTTTTCACTTGCATCTTTGCCAAGAGCCGCCATTGTTCAGGGGTAATCCATTGGGAATTGATTTCTTGTACCAGAACGTCAGGTTTATGAATTACATCCCCCAAAACGGCACATCCCGCAATTATGGCTATACCCGCACTCAAGAGTACGGCAACCAGTGGCTTTGACACACGCAACATAAATAATCTCCTTTAGGGATTTAGAATTATTTACCAAAATATATGTGCATTGGCAAGTGAAATTTCGTATCCGGGATAATTTAGCAAAAACCGTGCTTGCTTTATTATTCTATTTGTTTTATAACCAAAACTCAAAGTTTTTTTTAATTTTGCTCCCAACAAGTATGAACTGAAAAAGGAGATTGGGGTCTAAATGACAGATTCTAAAGAAGTACTTAAGGGCTATGTGAATCAGGCACGCAAAGGTGACTGCGAGGCATTTGAAGCTCTTGTGAAATATCATACAAATTATGTGTTTAACTTAGCGTATAATTTAACTGCCGGCAATCGTTCGGATGCGGATGATCTTACCCAAATGACATTTGTCCGGGCGTTTCAGGCAGTAAAACGGTTTGAGGGACGATCGGAATTCAAAACCTGGTTGCACCGCATTACTGTGAATCTTTGGAAAAATATGGTGCGCAGTCAAAAACGCCGAAAGTACTTTCAGCACCAGTCAATCAACGAGGATCCTTCCGAAGATTCAGCAGGTTGTCATTTGGAGTTGGAGGAGAATGGTTTGGGACCTTTAGAAAAGGTCGAGCAAAGTGAAACTTCCCAAATTGTTCGCGCAGCCATAGGAAAAATTCCGCCGGATGAGCGGGAAGTCACTATTTTACGGGATATTGAGGGGTACTCGTATGAGGAGATAGCGGATTTGTGCCATATTCCACTAGGAACAGTTAAATCAAGATTGTCCCGAGCGCGACGTCTGTTGCGCAACGCGCTTGATCCTATTTTGGGGAGATCATCATGAATTGCCGTGAATGTAATGAATTGCTGCCATTGTATGCAGATCACACCTTAACTCCGGATGAAGAAAAGGCCGTACACCTACATTTACAGGAATGTACCGCCTGTACCTGCGAATGCGGGAAATATGCCGAGACCTTAAACCTACTTGGCGCTTTGCAGAGCGTGGAGGCACCTTCGTATTTACCTGCCCGGTGTAGGGAGCGATTAAATAAAGAATATGCTTCCGCCCGGCGTTGGAATCTATGGGGAACTCTTTCTTTAAGTTCCGTAGCAGCCGCAGCAGTGGTTCTGTTGATTGTGGTTGTTCAAAATCCTACGGATGATTTCAAAAAAGCCAAATCCACAGAAACCTTATCTGCCCAAGAACAACCGATTGCTAAAAAAATCCCGCGTATGGCCGGTCAAAAAATGTCGGAGGCCGGCAAAAAAACATCTGCTGGATTGAAAACACTTCCGCAAAAATACGTTACCAAACATAAAGACGCGCTGCCGCCTTTACCTCGACCCAAACTCGAATACGTTTCAGTAGCCGGAAAAAAACAGCGCCAAACACTTTCCCGGGCGATTATTCAACCTGTGAGCCTTGCCCCTGCGGCCGCGCGCAGCAGAGGAGAACAGGCTGCTCCGGATTATCTGCTCGTTGCCAAACCTCAACTGGTGCGTCAAACCGGAGAATGGAGCGGAGATGCTTGTGCTATCCGACAGCCGGAAACCCTGATAGCCGCCTCACCGACTGAACTTAAAAGCCTGTGGCAGCGCGCTAAAATTCAATCTGTTGCCATACCGGCAGTCAATTGGAAGCAGCAACAGGTCGGCGCTATCTTTTTGGGAAACAAACCGGGACATGGTTATGAGATCCGCTTAAAAGAATCACAACCAAAAGCAAACCAATGGGTTGTAAAATATCACGTAATTGAACCAACCCAAACAGAGAATACGATGCGTTCACAACCATTTCTAATATTCCTGCTGCCCAAATCAAAATATCAGGTTGTATTTACCGAAGAATAAGTTTATTTTAACGCCTGGCTTTGTCAAGCGTATACTGCTATGCAAAGTAACATATCAGTGAAGCGGGAAAAGCTAATCCGGATAAATCGGGTATCATGTCAGTGAAGCGTTTTTTTGTTTGTCATCCCCGA
>JAGLMY010000138.1 GCA_023139775.1 bacterium | reverse complement strand
CGGGAATGACAACCTTTGTTTAGCCACAGTTCACTGACATGTTAGTAAAAGCATAGCGCGAAGCTGGAAAGAATAGTATACTATTTAAATATGTTTAAACAATAGGCAGGAGTTGACCATGCGTAAACACAGAAAAGAAATTATTTTTATTGCCATAGGATTGGCCGGATTCATTCTTTTGGTTATTTTCGCCAGGCTAACTCTCGTGAAAATCAACCGGAGAGGCCATATTGGTTTAATCAAAGTTCAAGGTATGATTCTGGAAGACCGCGCCTTGATCAAACAACTGCATAAAATGAATAACCAGCCACTGGTCAAAGGCATCGTGATTCATATCAACACACCGGGCGGAACCCTGGCTTCCGCTCAGTCCATATCCAAAGAAATCCAAAAAATTCGCCGGCAGGGAAAACCGGTAGTAGTCTCCATGGCTGAAGTATGTGCTTCAGGTGGATATTATATCTCCTGTGCCGCGGACCGCGTATTTGCGAATCCGGCCAGCATTACGGGATCCATCGGGGTCATTTTACGTTATCCGGAAGCCGGGCAATTAATGGAAAAACTCGGACTGCGTATGGAAATCATCAAAAGTGGAAAATATAAAGATATAGGTGATTTCTCGCGGAAATTAAATAAGCGTGAGCGACGGCTTCTGCAGGGAATGATTGACGATCTGCATCAGCAATTCGTGGAAATGATCTTGGATACGCGTGGAGACCGGATCGCGCAAGCGCTGGCTGCGAAAAGGAGAATAAATATCACGGATTTACCGCCGGAGGATGTAAAAGCACAATTGGAAAAACTGGCCGATGGCCGGGTTTTTTCCGGACGCCAGGCCTTAGGCCTGGGATTGGTGGATCAATTAGGCAATTTAGATGATGCGGTAAATACTGCTGCTTTTCTCGCGAAAATTAAGGGAAAACCTAAAGTATTGCAGGAAAAGAGTCCTGCCTTTTTCAAACATTTACTGCAAGGTTCCCGGAATCACAAAGATGGAATCCTAGGTTTTCTTTTTGGATTGAAATTTGGTTCTTGGCTGGAGCCTGGGCTCGAAATATAATAATTGCTTTTTATCAAAAGAAGCGAGCGTGTTTTTGACGATATGAATTAGGAGTAGTTGGGTTATGAAATTGAGAAGCCTCCTTCACATCAGCTTGAGTTTCTTTATTTGTGTCTTGCTATTGGCACTCACCGCAGCAGCCGGATATTTTGGAAAAAATAAATTACAGACGCGTGCTTTACACTGGCAGGTTTTTGAAACTGATCATTTTGAGATACACTATTATCCTGAAGAAGAAACGCTGGCCAGGGAAGTCTGCGAAATAGCCGAGGCTGCCTATCAACATGGTACCCGCTTAATGCGGGAAAAACCACTCTTGAAAACCCCGCTGTTTATTTATCGTAATCAGATCGACTTTCAGCAAACCAATATTCTTCCGCATGTAATCGGGGTTGGAACCGGCGGTTTCACGGAAGCATATAAAAATCGGGTTGCCTTGCCGGCACCTGATTCCAAAGAAAAGCTCCGTCAGGTTATTTTCCACGAATTTATCCACGTTCTCCAATTTAATATTTTGTATGGAGAGGGATTACGATCCTTTCGCGTATACAAAGGATACTTAATCCCGCTCTGGATCATCGAGGGGTATGCGGAATACGGAGCACAAGACTGGGACAGCATTGGTGCGATGGTGGTTAGGGATGCTGTTTTAAACGATCGCTTGATTCCTTTGACCTTGATGGAGGGATTCAATCACCTGGACGATACGTATTTGGCCTATAAGGAATCCCAGTTGGCAGTCCAGTATTTAGCCGATCGCTTTGGCGAGGACAAGTTGTCTGCGATTTTCAAGAAATTCAAGAGCCAAATTTCCATCTCGCAAATACTGCGTGAAACCATCGGCCTAGGCTTACGTGAATTCAATCATGATTTTCTCTTTTGGGTTAAGCAGAAATATTGGGTCCAAGCCAACAAACGGGAAACTCCGGCGGATTTTGCCACACCTTTAAATTCCGCTCCGACCGGCAGAAGCAGCATGGACACCGGCGCTGTCTGGTCTCCGGATGGACGCTATTTGGCCTTTGTTTCCAACCGGGATCAAGTAACACGTGTTTATCTCAAACCCCGGGGACAAGGAACCCGCGCGTATGCTGTAACCACAAAAAAATACGAAAACTTTTCCCTGCGCGGTCGGGCGCTGGCGTGGTCTCCGGATGCCAAACACTTGGCTTTTGTTGCTCGTGAAGAAGGGAAGGATCATCTTTATCTGCTCTCTGTTAAGAATAGGAAAATCCAACGTTTAGATCTTCCAATTGATACCTTTTTCTCTCCCGCCTGGTCACCGGACGGAAAACAGATCGCACTTTCCGGTGTGAACAATGGGTTTGGTGATATATATTTATATACCTTAACCACCCACTCCTTGCAACCCTTGACCAATGACACCTTTGCGGATGACGCCCCAGCCTGGTCGCCTGACGGTCTTGCCATTGTGTATAGCAGCGAACGGGAAACGCATTGGCAATTGATCTGGAAATCCATGGAAAATCCCAACGAAGCGCCGGTTCCCTTGACCAGCCGGCCAACTGAGCACAAAACACCGGTGTTTTCACCGGATGGCAATTATCTGTATTATGCCGGTGATAGCAATGCGATTTTCAATTTATATCGCATGGATTTGGCCACTTCCGAAGCAGTACAGCTAACAGATGTCCGTATAGGTGTTTTTCAACCGGCGCCTTCTCCGGACGGAAAGAAATTGGCCTTTGCGGCATATAGCGACGGTAATTACCTGATGTTTTCCATGCCAACACGTCCACGCTCCAACGAAAAGGAAATCACACTTTCTGAAGCAGTAGTTGCCGGGTTTATTAAAAACCCTTCATTGCCGATTTCAGAAGAGGAAATTCTCAAAGATGGGGTTAGGGACGAAAAGCTGAAAATAACTGTGGCACAGGAAATAACCACCAAAACCGCTCAAAGTGTTATTCGCGATGAACGTCCGTATGAATTTCGCTTTAGTCCTGATCTGCTCTTTTTATTGGCAGGCTATGACAGCTCCCAAGGCATTGTCGGTGGCGGCTATATCACAGCCAGTGACTATTTAGGTAATCATTTGGTAAGTCTAATTAGTGATATTGTGCCCGGGTATCAAGCCAGTACTCGATTGTCCTACGCGAACCTGAGTTACCCGGTAGACATCATTACTGCGATTTACTATCGCCGCAATTATTATCGTATTCTTGACTTGGAAACCAACGATCTGCTGGATGAATTTAATGATGAGGAAGTCGGTGGCGCTCTCGGATTTGTAAGGCCGTTTACTCATTATGATCGCGTAGAAACAGAATTCGGCCTTCGTTATTTAACCCGGCAGCACGAAGAAGAAAGGCAGTACCGCAGAATTACCACCTTGCGCCTATCCTTGATTCATGACAGTACTGCTTGGTGGGATTACGCGCCTACCAATGGTTTTCGGCATAATCTCTCTCTGATTTGGGCGGATCGTATCTTCGGTGGGGAAGAAAACTACACGTTATTTCAAGTCAATGCCCAGGCTTACAAAAGCCTTGATTTTATTAATCCGTCCTTGAATTTCAGTTCCCGGCTTCTAGTTGCGGCGAGTTTGGGACCTGAACATCCGGTCTTTTTATTCGGCGGTATTGGTTTGTTGCCGGATTCAGTGACCATCCGTGGTTATCGTTATGGAAAATTATTGGGAAGTCAGGTGGCTGTGTGTAATTTCGAATTCCGTTTTCCCATTGCACAAAATATCAATTATACACTCTGGCCGTTGGATTTTTTATTGCTGAAATCCATTCAAATGGTTTTGTATGATGACATCGGTGTAGTGAGTAATAATTTCATGGAATCGAGTCTGGCTGATATCAGGAATTCCGTCGGATTGGGTTTGCGTTTGCACACCTTCTTGCTCGGCAAAGAATTATTAACCATCCGTTTTGATGTTTCGCAACGAACAGACACGTCGGCAGAAACAGTCTATGTGTGGGGTTTGGGCCAATCGTTCTGAAAAAAATCGTAACTACTCAGGTAGTCAGAATTCAGGAGTCAGGAGTCAGAATAAGAACGCCG
>JAGLMY010000137.1 GCA_023139775.1 bacterium | reverse complement strand
GGATAATTATTTCACAGCTTCTAACTGATAGATTACTTCTGTAAATCGAATTAAGTAAGAGCGAATTAAGAGTAAGGTTGTCTCGGGTAGATCTGAAAAGATTTGAGCCTTAACTTCCACCTGTGAAGCAGTGGCTGCCAAAGCTATTTTTTGACTTTGAAAAACGTATCAGATTGCAACACACACACAGAAACAATTATTTTAATTAATTTATATTTGCCCATTCCTTGCTTTTTGCTTTTTATATGATATCTTTAAACTAGTGTAACTATCGGATACCTGAGTAGTTACTATTTTTTTACAATTCCAAGAGATTGAATTACTTAGTGAGGGCATTAGGATGTCAAAGATTACCCCAATTTCTTCTTTCCACTGTTCAAAATTTCATATTTGGGTGAAAACTTGTGTTATTTTGGTAACAGTAAGCTTTGTTTTGCCCTACCTGACCTGGGCCTTTGATGCGGGCAGTTACGCTATATCTCAGCCTCATTTTTTGCGGATTGCCCACCTGGGAAAAGCGCTGACCATTCCGGAGAAAATAGGTGTCATTAATCAGGGTTTTCAGGGCAATGGAAAAATAGTAGTGCATATCCAGGATTTGCACTGCAATTACGAAGTACAAATGAATATCGCCAAAACCATCCATCATTTGGCCAAAGAGTACGGCTTGAAACTGGTGGGTGAGGAAGGCGCTTTTCATACTGTTAACACTGCGGCTATCAGCGATTTTCCGATCAAGCAAGCCAGGGAGCAAGTCAGCGACTATTTTGTCAGGCAGGGCAAGCTCACCGGCGCGGAATTCTACGCGGCTATTGGCGAATATCCTATCCGCCTGGAAGGCATTGAGACCCCGGCCTTGTATGAAGCCGGCCAACAGGCAGTGCGGAGTTTTTTAAACGCTGAAAGCCAGGGCTATTGTTATGACCTCCGGGAGATGCTGGCTGAACTGAAAGCCACGCTGTATAATCCCCGGCTAAAGCAATTCGATGCCAGGCGCGTGGCGTGGCGTGAAGGCAGCCTGGATCTTTTGAAATACTGTGTTCATCTATATACCAGCGCCTGCAAGCTGAAACTGGAGCTAGGCGCTTATCCCCAGCTCGCCCGCTTTGTCAGTTTGAACCAGAACTTCTTTTCTTTGGGAATAAATTCGGACCAACTTTTCCAGGAACTGGATAAATTGGATACAGTCATACGCCAACAGCTGTATACCAGTGAGCCTCAGCGTGAATTGGATATTCTCTGTTGCCGCCTGGATATCGTAGAAAAACTCCTGAATATTTCCGTTTCCGCGGATGAGTTGGCAGAATTCCGCGTTCAGCGGGAAAAATACAGCATGAAAGAATTTATTAATTTCATCAATCAGGTAGGGGCGGGCTCCCATGCCCGCCCGACAGAGGAAATAATCCTGGGCCCGGAAATCCATATCCTGGATGAATATTTGCAGCAAGTGGATGATTTTTATCGCCTGGCAGATGAGAGAAGTACTCAGTTTGTGGACAATTTAATCCGGAAGATGAACCGTTTTGGAGAAAAGCTGTCAGTTATGATCACCGGCGGGTTTCACACAGACCAGGTGTTGGCAGAACTCAAACGCCGGGATATAACTTATGTATCCATCACGCCTGGTCTGACTCGGCAGGATGTGATCAATCCGTATTTTTCTTTGCTGCAAAACCAACAGACCCCTTTGGAAAAATTACTGGCCAAAAATCAGAACATCATGGCTGTACGGACCCTGCTGGTGGATTCGAACCTGCCTACCGTGCTGCAGCGAATCTTTGCCGATAAATTGGGAATCTATCAAAGCATGGTGGCACTGGCCAGGGAAACCGGAGACTGGTCAAATATCCTGAATAAAAAGGAATCCATCTGTATTGATGTAGAAGAATTCAAAAGAGTAAACACGGCTTTAATGCGACAGAATGGCAACCAGCCGTTGAACAGCATACTTATTCCCATGACAATTGCGATTCCCGGCCAGGGAAACCTGCAAGTCATTGCTTGCCCTGAAGGCAGTAAATTAGCCGGTAAGTTGGGAGACTCGTTTGAGACTGTGAAGATAGGCGGTCTTGAGTATGTATTTAAAAATTCCCTGAATGAAAAAGTTGTGCTTAAAGAGATATTGAATAGCCAGCGGGAATCAATTTTTGCCAAATTCGGCAGACTGGCGAAAAATATAAAGTCTGTTTCTTGGGCCGGCCTAAGCACAAGATTGCAGCGGGTATGGAAACGGTTTCAGGCTTTGGCTCCTTTTGCTAAGTTTGGAACGTTTAAGAGCATATTTAAATCTCAAACCATGACGCGCGTGGCGATTGGTATTATTGCAGTGTTAGGCTTAGCTGGTTTGGGATGGAAGATGATGCTTTTAAAAGTAACGATCGTTTTTACCCCCGCTGGTATGCTAGCCGCGGTTTTGGCGCTGAGTTTAATTATGTGGTTTTTGAAGCTCTCAGGCACGCAATTGGCAAAGATAATTAATAGCCAAGACTATGCTGGAGAAGCGAAAAATATCAAACTCATGGCTGGCAGCGAAACAACAGGCAGCGGTGACCGGACAGATCAGCCTGAAATTTCAAGCATAGAGAAAAAACTGGAGCCTTCTGAGGATGTGCTGGATTATCTTGAAAAATTGAAAAAAGAAATCCTTTCGCATGGGAAACGTGTCTGGTTGCAATTGCTAACCACGACGGAAGAACAATACCATGATTTATTGGATTTAGGTTGGATTCCAGATGAAAAAGAATGGAATGAAAACCGCGGAAATATTGCAGAAGCGCTTAAGAGTAGGCCCCTCAGCATAATTAATGAAATTACATTTTCAAACATAGGTTCGCAAAAACCCGTGACCGTGACCATTGAATTGAAACCAAATATGATTTGGCAAGGAATGCCTTCCGAGATCATACTAATTAATGCGGACAAAAAACCTATTAAGCAGAGACTGTCGGAAAAGGAGGTTTTGCAGAAAATTCGCAAAAGCAAGCTCAAAATATCAAAGTGGATGGTGCCAGTTAGATTCTCTCCTCCTGATGTTCGGCCGGGCGAAGGAAAGTTATGGTTAGTAAGCAGGCGGGAAATAGAAAAGATAGAGAAAAAGAAAAAAGAAGAGGAAGCGAAAGAGAAAGCGAAAGAGGAAGTGGAAGAGGAAGTGGAAGTGGAAGTGGAACCTGAATCACCTTCTGAACAATTGCGGCGTGAATTTATTGCGATTTTATTTCAAATACAATCACATCCGACTACTAAGATATTGAAAAAATTAAAAAAACAATTTGAATTGTTAAACGACAAACTAGGAAATATAAATTTTATTTCTAGGTTTTTACTGGGCCGAATGAAATCATATAATAATTATCAAGATGTTTTGTCTAAGTTTGATAAAATGTTTTTAGATTTTAAATTGTGTAAGCATCCTGATCTTGAGCAATTGAGTTGCTTTATAGATGAAGTCGGTGAATTACGTAAGCAGGCCTATGATTCTATAGGTTTATATCTTAAATTAGGCCGAAAGCCGGGGCTTTCCAAGTTAGCGGTTTTGGATAATAAACTCACAATAAATCAAATTGCTCTCCATTATACATTGCTGTCAAGTGCCTATAAAAGAATCGTGTCTGCCTATGCCAAAATAGATAAAAAATTAACCGGTCTTAAATTTTTAGAAAACTGGGAAATAAAAATCATCAAAGCTTTTGAAGGCGCGAAGATTCAAAATGGCAAAAAGCTTAAGGAATCTATTGGATGTCTGCGGCAAAGCCTGGAAGCCCTGGCAAGTTACTATCAGAAAAACAAATCTGAATTTTTGATACTGGCAGAAACCTTAGGTAGTGAATATGGAAAGCTTAACAACGAATTTTTAAAAGGCAAATACCAGGCGCTGGAATCACCAGAATATCATAATGATTTGCGTGCTTTTTTTGATCAGCTTAGCACCGTGGTAGCTGCGGATTTGAATCTGGAGTGGATAGACAAAGAAAAAAGACCTGAAAAAGATTACCTGTCGCTGGTGAGAGCTGTTGTTGAAAATTCTAAAGAAGTATTCAAATATGCCGGCTGGGGCGCTGTTAATGTTGAACAATATTTTGAGATCCCCAAAGGTGTGATGAATAAATTTGTCGCGTCTTTAGTTCGAGCAGTACCCATAGCATTGCTGATTTTAATTTTCATTGGCAATGGTATTTCTATGGCTGAAGATAGTGGTATTTGGCATGAATGGAACCAAAGAAATCGGGCGGGTTCCATTTCTGGTGTACTTAAAGGTGAACCCGGACCTTCTTTGATTAAACGTACTCCCTATGATTTAATCAAACGCATTCTTTATATCCCAGCAGATCATCTGAATATTATATTACCTGATATATTTTTGGGTTTTGGAGAGCCGGCGAGTGGAAAAAATCAAAATGGGGATTTATTCGACAATTTAAAAGTGGACTTGAGTAATAGCTGGAGTATGGGGATAACTCGGGACGGCATTTTACTGTATTCTAAAAAAAGGCGGGATATGGGAATTTTTCAATACCGGCTTGAACTTATTCCTGGGATTGCTTGGGAAGAAGACTATATTAGCACTACTCATTTGCTCGGAATAGACTCTCTTGGCCTTTCCGGACAAGAGCCGGAATATTTATTTTATCCGGAAGCCTGGAGCGCAGAAATCGGAGTTGAACTTAACAACATAAAAAAATTCCCTGGAAATACGAAAATAGGTTTGAATGTAGCTTATAGACGAGAAAAACGTTTTAATGGATTTGGAGTTACGGCTCAAATTATTATTCCCTTAGGGGGGAAATCAAGGGGGGTTAAAGAGAGTCCCCCCACTTTTGGCAAAGAAACTTTTCGCAAAGCCTCTTCTGTTCTGAAAAACCCTCCTGTGATTGAAAGGTTGGAAAATTATTTTAAAAGAATGCAAGCAGGGAAGACGCGACATCCCGATGACCCATTCTCTATCCTCTTTTTTTACGCCATGGCTCGTCATCCGGATAATGTTGCTAAATGGGTGAGTTTGGGTGAAAAGGGATTGAAATGGGAAAAACGGATTATATTTAGTTTAGGCCTATTAACCGCGGTGCTGGGGATTTGGGTAACTCCCCTGGCTTTCCATGCTTTTATAGGCGCTTACCTGTCTTTTCTTTTTCTGCATCAGCTCCTGAAATTAATTGCCCAAGACCGCGCCCGTAGAAAACTTGAGAAATTAAATATTATACCGACTTCTGTGCTCAAAAGCATCTATGAACAATTTAAGCACACAGTTTTTTACGTATTTTTAGCCCTGCCCGCAGTCTCCCTGTGGTTTTTGTTGCTAGCTCCTATCGGCCTCTTAGCGCCTTTTATTCACGATAGCTTTGACCGGAAAATCTTTGCGCAAGTGCTTGAGCGAGCGGGGCATAAAACAGTGCCGGCTACTGTGATTGGGCCGGAGATTGGGAAAGTCGGTAAAAATCTGCGGGCTTTTTGGAATCGCCCGTCGCAGTTCCGTGACTTGGCAATAATTGGAATATTGGCGGCAATTAATCTGATAGCCGCAAATCTTACCGGACTTATCAACATGAGCCTTTTAATGCAAAGTTTGGACAGCGCTAATATTCCCAATATGTTTGTTGCTTTAATTATAAGCACTGCTTTGCTTAGCATGCTGCCTAAAACGGCGCCGGCTTTTAATAGGCTTGCCGGATTGCGGCGCAATAAAACTATCAGGCCCGGGTCAGGGCTTGCTTTAAACATGCAAAGCAAAGAGAACGGCTCAGTTGGCCCTGATAAAAATATTAATACTATGCAAGGGATTAAAAAAGAATATAAGGAACTCTGGTATAAGTATAAAATAAAAAAAGACCAGCAAGCCGGAACCCTATTAATTAAAGAATATAGCAAAAGAATTCCAGGCATATTAGCCAGGATGAAAGCCAAACCAGATATAAACCGCTTATTCATAGACTACGCTCTAATTTACGATGAGCGGATTTATGATAATCTGATTTACGATGCTCTGATTTACGATGCTCTAATCGAGATTGGAAGGAAAGTAATGATTGAATGCCTGGATAACTTTGATCCCTGGAATAGTAAAACACAATTTAGCGTTGAATATTCGCGCGCTATACGCAAAGCCATAATAAAATATGCGGCCAATGAATTAAAAGAGCGTGAAGAACAAAATGAACTGGCGGATATTATTAAACAAATAAGAACCCGCACTGTGAAATCCTTTAATCCGCTTGCTCAGGAACGAAAATCCAACCAGATAAAGAATTTGCTGAAAATGTTGCCGCCACGAGCTGAATATATTATTTGGAAAAAAATTGTTGTAGGAAAAACACTAAAAGAGATTGAGAAAGACTTGTATATATCAAGAGAAAGAGTAAGGGATATTATACTGATGAGTCTTGAATTCATCCGGAGAGTTATTGCTGCGGATACAGATATGTTGTTAAGCAAGCCCACAGAAGAATTATCACCTGCTGAAATTAGAGAAATAAATAGTTTGATAACAAAACGAGTAAGGGACAGCGAACAGCATAAATACCGGTTGTTAAAAGTAAAAAAGACGCCGGATTCCAAGCCGGGCAAGACCTTAAACAGTATTCCGGCGGCTTTTATTGGCCTAGGCCTGTGGCTGATCCCGGAGTTCACACTGGCGGGAACCGAAGCAGGCGGCGCAGCGTCGGGAAATATTGGGGTTTTTGGCTCTCTTTTGATGATAGCAATAACTTCTTTATTTTATGTTGCTATCCAAAAAAGAGATAAAAGAAAGGCGCAGGCGATATTCGCGGACCCTCTGACCGCTTTGCAGCTGTGGCTGGATGAGTTGAAGTCCAAGAGTAAGCAATGGCTGATTGAAAAAATATCCTATGGAAAATCATTGTTAACGGTTTTTAATTTATTTGGCGCTCCTCAATTTAATGAACAACAACCACAAACACCCAAACAACGTGAGTACAATGTCCCTATTCGCGAACATAACCCGATTCTTGACAGGTTTCCCTCGCTGCGCCGGGCATGGATTCTGCTGTTAGGGGCGGCGTTCTTTAGTTTGACACAGGTTGGTTCTGTGTGTGGCATGCAAACGCCTGATTTGCCTTCTGATAAAGAGATCAATAGTCATTCCGACATAATTGCTTTGAAGTATGAGTATGGCGCGAAGTATGACTTTCTCGAAGACTTCAATCCTGATCGAATTAAAATCAAGGTATTAGAAAAAAAAGCAGTTGGGTCCTGGCGATATTATATAAGCCGGTTCTCAGGAATACCGGTAGAGCGCTTAATAGGGGAAGATAAAGATGAACTGGAGATTTACGTGTTGCCCCAGATGATGGCTGCGCTGAATTTGTCGAAAAGCAAACCCAAAAAGCAAAAGAACAATATCAACAAAAGACTTTTTCTCTCTACAACTTCACTGGCAAAACTCCATCTGGGCCATACTATGCGGTATCAGGCAGTTATGGAAGACACTATGCTGCGCCGCGCTTTACGTTTTGCCCGGCTTATGTTCAGTCTGGACAATTTGATGTTTTGGCATGGTGGGGATCACGTTGGAGACAGGCTAAAGAGCGATCCCACAGTATCGGATTATTTGAAAGAACCGCAAAAGCAGCACCTGGTCAATCCAACGGAGATGCTGCGTATATTCTTGAATATGGTAAAAGAAGCTGAAACTCTGGGAATAAAGCTGGAGGTGGGCTTGCCCAGTCGTGAGAAGCTGGAAGAATGGCTGCAAGACCAAAAATATTACAGCGAGAAAGCCGGTATTGGGACTCTGCTTGATATATTAGAAAAAGGAGAAAGCGGAATTGTCCGGAGCTTCTTGTCAGAGTTTGAAGCTCAAGATATGCGGGACATGGCAGGAGTCGGTGTGGCGGATGTTGTGATGGCGCATTATACTGATAAGTCTGAAGTTAGTATTGCTGCGTCCAGGCCGAAGCTGGAAAATGTTAAGAGTTTGAGCACTATAGCGGCGCCTCAGGCAGCTGAGCTGATGTTAAAAGTTTGTGAAGCTATGCTGCCAAAAAAACGCGAGGATATTACTATGCCCGAAGCATTTCAAGCCAGGCTGACACATTTTCAGAAGGCCTTGAATGCAATGAATGCAGAAAAGGCAGGAGCGTTAATTAAGCTGGATGAAGAAACCAGCCAGGTTCTGGCAGCAGAGATTGCTTATCTGGATAAGCAGGAGATACAGACAGCCGAACTGGGGCCTGAATTTGCTCGAAAAGTAGTATTTGTATCCAGCCCAACAGCAGAAATTAGAGAGATAAAGGTTAATGGAAAAACCATTGAAATTCCCGGACGCACAGTGGCGGAAATAATTACTTCGGAAAAAATGAGTGAAATTAAGTCAAAACTGGCAAAAGGATTATTGCCAATAAAGAAATTCAAAGGCCGGCGGATTGTGCTGCCTAAAGAAAAGCATTCTGCCAAGAAGCTGGGAACCGCAGGCAGGTGGGCAATGAAGGTGGCTAAGAAAATGCCGGGGTTTAGAACTGTAATACATATAACTCTGCAATGGAGTAATTCCAGCGGGTACCAGAATTATGTTAAGGATCGGCTGCTGGAAACCTACAGAAAAAGTACAGTTGATCTTATGCAACTGCCCATGGCCAGAGACCTCTTTCTCCCAGGCGGCAAACTCTACGATAAACGCCGGCATATGGCAGTTAATCCTTGGCAAAGAAAAAAGCTGGCCCAGGCCCAGGGTGAATTTGTCAGGGCTGTGGTCCGGTATATCTATCGGTATGAAAAAGAGGCAATAAAGGATAAACGGGAGACAATGGTTGACGAGCATCTGGACTTCTTTAATGCCCTGATGAATGAGATGAACGCTATAGTGATTACCAAGGAAGCTATAGCAACCTATGGAGAAAAAAAGTTCTTAATACCGGCTGTGCTGCTGGGGCGCGGCCATCGCGGAGCCTTGGGGTATCTGCTCGACTTGTTGAGAACTGAAGACAAAGATGGTACTGATCGCGGGACGGTTAACGAAGATAAGATTAGAGAAATTTTCCGCAGGCTATTCAAATTGCGGATAGGCGCGGCGGCGTAATTTCTGTTTGGTGTAGGGGCGCGATTAATCGCGCCCCTACTATTTAATTTGCATAATTTTGCCATAGCTTGCTGTGTGGTTACAGATTCGAAACAATAAGGGTAACTACTCAGGTGGGTAAAAAA
>JAGLMY010000136.1 GCA_023139775.1 bacterium | reverse complement strand
GCTGGTAACGGGCAATAGGGGATATGTTTTTCTAAAGCACATCTCCGCAGTTACCGCTGCCACGCTTGAAAAAAGACCCAAGCGCCCTGCTCCTTGCCGACCTGAGCAGTTACCAATAATTAATCAACAGATACCGTACAGTTTACTGTGCGGAGATTCATTTTGTGCAGTAATGATAGCGGGAGTAATTGATGTTTAATCCATCTTCTATAGTTTCCATATCTGCCTGGCATGCGCTCAGGTGCCGCAAATGGATAAAAATTATTGCTGTTGTTATTATTTTGACTTTTCTTTTTCCATATATTACCTGGGCTTTTCAACCGGGAAATTTTCAGATCAATTTGCGCGCTATAATTTTTAATCAGCAATCTGTAATTATTCCAAAAAAAATCGGTTCAGTAAATCATGCGCATCAGGGAGATGAGCGTCTGGTGGTGCATATCCAGGATTTGCACTGTAATTATGAGGTCCAGAAAAATATTGCCAACCTAATCCACCTGCTGGCTGAAAAACATGGTTTGCGCCTGGTCTCAATTGAAGGCGCTTCACTTCCTATTGACCCCAGTAAAATCCGGACTTTTCCCATAGCAACCATCCGTGAGGAGGTAAGTGATTATTTTGTAAGGCAGGGGAAATTGTCAGGCGCTGAGTATTACGCGGCCACTGGAAAATATCCCGTGCTTTTGGAAGGAATTGAGAACGCTGAACATTATGCCCGGAATAAGCGGTCAGTGGAATTTATTTTAAAAGATGAAAGCCAGGGCTACTGCCATGATCTGCGGGATATTCTCGCTGCTGTAAAACCTGCGGTTTATAACTCGCGCTTATTGAAATTTGATCAAAAAAGCACGGCTTATGGTGAAGGAAAAACAGGAGTGTTGCAGCATTGCCTTTTTTTAAGAAAAATTGCCCGGAAATTAAACCATAAATTATCAGATTATCCCAATTTCACGGCCTATGCCAAGAGCAAACAAAAAATCTTCGCGCCGAACATTGAGGTTGATGAGTTGTTTGCGGAAATTGATTGCCTGGATTATGCTGTGCGTGAATATCTCTATACTAAACCCGCGCAGCGCCGCCTGGATCAACATTTGCGGCGTGTGAGCATTATGGAAAAATTGCTGAATATTTCCGTAAGTCCGGCTGAGCTGCTGGAGTTTCGGGAAAACCGCGAAAATTTCCGGGTGCAGGCTTTTATTGATTTTGTTCGCGCGCAGGATTCTGCCGGTGAATTTGAAATTGATCCGGAAATTTTTGCGCTGGATGATTTTTTAAACGCAACAGCGGATTTTTACTCTGTGGCTGATGAGCGCGGTGATTATTTTGTTGCCAACACTCTGGCTAAAATGCGGCAACATAATGAAAAAATAGCGGTGTTGGTTACCGGCGGATATCATACCCAACATGTATTGTCCGCTTTGCACACAGAAGGTCTTTCAATCCTGTCTATAAAACCGCGAATAACGCAGCAGGACCTGGTAAATCCCTATTTCTCGCTTTTGCGAAACAGGAAAACCCCCTTGGAAAAATTGCTTTCTCAGGAGCAGAAAATATTTGCCCCGGAACCTTATTTGCCCTCACTTTCAGTTCCTGGTAAGTCTTCTCACGCGGCAGCCGGATCAAATAACCGGAAAAGATTGTTTGCCAGATTGTTGAGACTTTTATTTGCGGCCAAGACAATGGCATATCGTTTCTTCACGAAAAAATCCGGAAAAAAATTGCCGGCCGCAATTGGCCAAAAACTCAAAAAATATTGGGCACAAAATAGCGAATTCTTGCCTGCTGAAGAAGAAGTAACCGGATATCCGAATGGGGTCATAAGTTTTACCGTGCCCCCTGAGAATAATCAGGAGCTGCTTGCTGTGGTCTGGCCGAGCAAGCAAGCCGCTCCTTTGGAAGCGAAAGATGCTCTGAGAATCATGAATTTTGAAGATGTAAACATAGCGATTGTCAGCAAGGATAAACTTGCCTCAGTCCAGGCGCAATTAGAGTCCACGTTGCTGAGGCAGACAGCCCTGGCCTGGATTATGAGTACTTTTGATCGGCTTAGGAACTACACGCGCGCGTTTGGACGGCGATTCAGAGAGAGTGTTTCCATTCTTGCCGCAGCTATTCAGCATAATCCGGCAGTTTCCTTTGTTTTTGCTGATATCATTTTCTTGCTTTTTTTGTCCAGTTTTTTTCTTGACAGCGCTTTGCCTTCGGATATTGGCTGGATGACCATGGCCCTTCCTTTTACCAACCAACTCCAGGCCCCGGATCGCTTTTTTCCCGCCTGGGCGCCAGGCCTCTCTCCCAGTGCAGACCAGATACTGAACAAATTAGATCAACCCATACCCGGTCACAGCAAAAGAGTCCGCTGGATAAACAAAAAAAGAGCGCTGCAGGAGATTGAGGCAGTGCCGCTTATCGAGCGGACTGAGGAAAGAATTCTGAGTATTGTTTTGCGCCATATTCGCTGGAAGGGAGAACCCTTTCTTTCGGCGTGGGAGCAAGCCTTTATATTAGAAAAAGGCATAGATTCATTCCTGGACCGGATCGGGCTTTGGGATTTTTTTCGCGCGAAGGACATTGAAGCAGGATATATCACCGGCGGCTTGATTACGAACATATTTGCGGCCAACCGTCCCTGGGAACGGCTGCCGGCTTGTTTAAAATTATTCAAATCCCCGAATAAAAGCCAACGAATTACCGGCACTGCTGCCGCGGAACTTTACAACAGCAGCAGGACATTGGAAGAAATGAGTTTATTAATTCCCACACTCTTTGATACCTGGTCCTATCAAAATATTATCAAACTTGTGCTAAAAAGCCGGCTTGATCAACACGAGATTAGAAAATATTTTATTAATGAAAAAACCCGTATTCGTACTATTAAGAATTCTAAGGAATGTTCACAGTATATCAGAGAGATTCTTGACAATCGGCAAGCCGGAGAAAAAGTCAAACGGGACGCGGGCCTGATCATACAGGATCTTCGGAAAGAAGGACTGCTCTCGCCTGGCAAGGAAGAAAAAATTGTTGCCCGTCTTAAGGGCGCTGAGGTGTTTTCGGAAAAAGCCATGCTGCGCCTGATTTTGCGGAATTTGAAGGTCCGGTCTGACAAGTCGCCAGCTTTGAATCAGGCGGGCATTAATTTGATTGCCAAACAAAACAACCTCAAAACGCTGCGCGAAAAAATCGGATTGTTATCCAAATTATATAATATGCGGGATCGTGAGGGGCGGTTGCGGTTATTGGAACCGCCACTGTTTGCCGCGGCCCTGGCCAATGGCCGAAAAAATGAAGACAATATCACAATAATCATCGAGCATTTACAGGAGTTGAAAACCTACGCGTTAGTCGTAATTCTAAGAGGCGGGCGGCTCCCGGAAGAGGCAGCGCGAATTATCCGGGCTTTGAGTGAAGCGCAATTCAGTGATACTGCTATCCGCCAAGTATTTGAATTAAACGCAAAGGAGAGGCGGATCCATATCCTGCTGCCCCTGGTTCAACAGCTGTTGCCCGGTCCAATCCGGCAGAAACAATTTATCAGTCTGCTCACCTATAAAACCACGCCCTATGAGGTCTTGAATCTGATCCAAAAGCAAAATCTTAAATGGCCGGACATACTCTCTATTCTGGACGCAAGCCTTACTCAGAAACAAAGAGAAGAGGCATCACTGGAGTATTTGGCAGTGCTTTTAGCTGTGCAGGACGAATCAGGCGGCGGACCAAATTATAATGAATGCATCCAATTGCTGCAAACTGTTTTGACTTCAAAAAGCCGGAAAAAATTACAAGAGCAATTATGGACGCTTTACGATTATCCCTTGGCAGAGTCATCTCAGGCCAATCTCAGTGTTTTTGCAGGATTGCCAAAGGATTTTCAAAAAAACCTGGTTGATCTTTTATTTCAAGACTATCTAACGCCAACCGCGTATGCTGATTTTCAGGAAACGGTCGCGTTCAATATAAGGTTCGCGGATTCTTTGCAGAGAGCCGGCTGTGAATACGCGGCGCTTGCCAAAGAGGCTGATCCCACCTGGCTGTCGCCTAAAATTTTCGACCGACTCACGCAAAACGGTCATGCGCTGGAGATTGTTGAACATCTCATGCGCCGGCATGACCGATTTAGTCCGGACAATGTTGATCCTAAACTCTGCGAGATCATTGAGTCTTTGGCTGGAGGCCGATGGCTTGATGCCCAGCAATTTTGGCGCAATATATCAGCAGAACCCTGGCAGCAAAGGACGGATGACCGGATATTCCAAATGGCGCTTGAGCACATCCAGTATGAAAGCAGGACCTTGTTCACAGATTATGAAATAGAAATATTGGTTACTAAAGGATTTCGCAGTTTCCATAATAAACTGAAAGTGTGGCCGATTATCCGGGAGATGGGGATAAGTTATTATATTAATTCATTTTTAATCAGCAATTTATTGCTGACCAACAACACTGTTGACTATATTAAAAAGCAGCTTGATTTTTACAAACAATACCAAATGGCCGGTTCTACTGCCGGTTATATTGCCAACTCCAAGCGTCCTGTCTCAGAATGGGAGAAATGGTATCCGCGGCTCCGGTCAATTTGGAAAGACCGGGAATATGTCGCCCAGCTGGTCCTGCGGAGTGCATTGCCCCTTAAGGAAATAAGCTTTCATTTTATTAAGCCGAATACGCGCGTTTCGGCCATAAATAATTTGCAGCACTTCAAAGAGATCATGGCTAAAATAAAAAAAGCGCATGCCAAGCGACAACTAGGGATTGAAAGGAAAAGATTGCTCACAGCGGTTAAAAATCTCCAGGCCAGTAAGCTGATTGGCAAAGAACGGGCTGAAGAATTGATTGTTTTGTGTGAAAATGTTTTTGCGCGCGATCTGACGTGCATGTCTCGAGATATAGTCACCAGCATTACCCGGCAGGGAATCCAGGGATTTACTGATTCCTGCTTTTACGGATATGCGGAAAGATTATCTCCGCGGAAATTGGTGCAATCACTGGAACGTTTAAAATTCCTGTATGATTTTCGCTTCCAGGATGGCACACTATTGCCCAGGGCTACAATCATAAGGATTATTTTCTCAGCCAGGACAGAAGGGGAAACCCGCTATTTGCTCTGGAAATATAAAAATCTAAAGAGTTGGGCCTTGCTCTCTGCGCTGTTTGGAAAGCGTCCGATAACGGAGGTGGAGGCGCTGATCAGTAGATTGGATTCCCTGGAAATTAAACCTACCAATCCAGCCTATATTATTCCCGGTAAAAAGAATTTGCATAAATGCCTGAGACTTATCAACTATGTTGCCAAAATAAACAAGAAATCACGCGGTCCGGTCCTCAGAGATGTTTTTAAGCGTTTTTTGACCACAGTTCAATTGATGGATATTATCCGCGCCAATTTGGGCCAAGGAGCAAGATTGCAGCGTGAGCAGCTGGCCGAATTAATCAGGGAAGGCATGTCTGAGGAAGAGATTCAAGCTCTGCGGCTTTATTTCCGGGAATTGCTGCAAAGACAGGCTGTTATGCTGGCGCTTACTACCAAGGCAGCGCGGCCGGCTGCGCAATATATCGATTTCCGCTTAATGATACGCAACATTGATACCACAACACTTTTTGAATTGATCGATCTGTTTCTGGACCAGGAGACATTTACTAAGCGAGGTCAGTTGAAGCAGCAGATATTAAACCAAGCACGCGCTGATCAGGCCTTGTTCCGGGAATTAAAGCAGGACTATGCCAATTTCCGCGTTGAGAACTTGATTCACACACCAACAACGGTCCGGCAAAAGCTGTGGACAATTGTTGCTCAGTTGAACTTTTCTTTGGATCACCATATTCAGGACCGATTAGACGATCTATTATACAAATGGTATGACGGTTATTTTAAGGAAAAATACTATGCTGGTTCGCATGAATGCGGTACTACTGCTGCAAATGTTTTTATTCGCTGCCGGAAAAAGTATAATCCTTATGTTTCTTTGCTCGAGGGGAAGAATCAATTTGCGTCCTTACATACATATATGCGTGCCGGCTTGGAAAAAGTATATGTCCAGACCAAGGCGCCTAACGGGTTTGTTTATTACGTACTAAGAGACATGGAGCGGTTGGAGACCGAAAAAGAAGAAGCCGGACGAGAGGTGACTGAGGCTAATATCAACGCGAAGTTGATATTATTAGGGCATTCGCCGTATTATGTGGAAAAAGCCCGCGAATATCTGGCCGAAAACGGCGCGAAGAAAGTAGAGTATAATGATAAGATCCAACTAAATCCGCTGCTTTTTGGGATTGTCGTTTGCTGCGTTCTTTTAACCGTGTATTTTTTTAACGGGTCAGTGCCTTCGGATTTTGGCTGGATGACCATGGCCCTTCCTTTTTGGGGAAAATTAAGTTTGCGCCAGGCGCGGGAAAGAAAGACAGATACTAATCCTGATGTGCAAAAAGGATTAATTCCGGCGAACATATGGACGCAACTCTCCGTAATCAAGCACAAGATGTATGAATTTCCGGGCAAAGGCCACCGGCGGGCATCCTGGGAAGAAGTTAAAACTATTTTCCGGACCTGGTTCAGCTCCATAGGGCTGGGAAAGGCAGTGGAAAAAGCGGCCCAAAGCAGCGGTATTATATTTTCAGATTTGCTCAATAAGCGAATGCCAAATAATTATCAAAGTGCGATGGCTGATTGGGAGGTTGATTCAAAACTCTGGAAATATGATCCGGTTTGTTATTATGCTCAACTGGTTGAAACTGCTCCGACACTTGAAATTCGAAATTATTTGTTATGGGGAGCGGAAGCGGGAAATATACAGGCTTTTTTATTAAGACAAAAACCCGCACTGTTGGTTGCAGCTGATTTCGAAATAGTGGCAGCTATGTTTAACAAAGGTCTTTTGGGTCCTGACTGCCAAATGACGGTTAAATCTCAGGCTGGTATTTTTGTTTATCATGAAAATGAAGCGATTGACATTGTGAAGCGAAATCCGGATATATATTCAGGATTCACGCTTAAACCAATATCGCCGGATTTAGATGTTACAGATGAGCAATTTAAAAAATGGTTTCCTGGTTTTATTAAAAATATCATGGTTTTTAATTCTATAAAAACTGACTGGAAATATCCCGTCCAGTTAGGTGTTTTATTGGGATTCCCTAAGACTGAAGTTATCAATTACGCGCAACGTGTGGAGTGGGTTGAATATATTTATCAAAGTCTGTTGGATAAAGCGCTTACTCCGGAGGAACGTCAATTAGTTCTATTATATTTTCAACCCTTGTTTGATTACCGTGAAATGCATATGCGCGGAAGCAGGGGGAAAGGCAGCCGGGCCAGAAAAACAAAATTAAGACCGAAGATTGCCGCGGTTTTGGATAAACATTTGCCCGATTTAAGTCAATATGAGAAGAATGTGTTTTTAAATAGGACTGCTGTTAATGTGCTGGGTAGTTTTTATATGATTTCGGACAGTGAGGAAGGTGAGGTATTTAGAAAAAAAATAGCTGAAATATTCAAGCGGTCCGGTATGTTAACGAAAGTGAAAGAGTTAAAAGAGCGATATCCATATAAACTTGCGGAGCATCGCTGGGAAATTCTGGTGAAAATAAAATTAGAGTTATTTTCTGTTGGCGCCAAACCTTTGGAGCTGAGAACCGTCAATCTGTTTCAAAAACAATATTTCAGATTAAAGCCGGGGGAAAAATATCTTTTGGCCGACCGGATGCGTAAAATAATTGAGAAGTATGATATATGGCTGGCTCGGGGAAGTTTTGACCCACGCGCTAACGAATATGCGATTGCCGATTTTTTGGCGCTGCCGGAAAATGACATGAAAATAAAAAAGCCGCCAGCATCTCGGGGCGATTTTCCGGAAATGCCCGAAAAAGATAAATGGCCCCCTGATTCCATATTAAATCGTTCCTTCCACGGGTCCAAGCCGGGAATGATGAAATTATTCCAATTTTTATTTACACCGCAGTTACAACTGAAAGCGCCGTTTAAAGTATTTCGTCTTTTTGGCGGGAGTGTTTTAGGGCTGCTTAAAATTGCCGGGCTGATATATATTTCGCTGCCACCGGCCAGGCGGCCCGCAAAAATAATTGGCGCCCGAAAACTGAGCTGGCAAGAACGTCAAATTGTCCTGAAAGATGCCGCTGATGCCAGAAGGTTGAATCTTGATAATTTTCGTGTCCATCCCAGGTCGCGGAAAAACATGGGCCTAATCAGGAAAATCATATCCGGCAAATGGTTTGGCGATTGCGAAGTTAGCCCCAAGGGATTGATAAATGTTTATATTCCAGACAGGTTGTTTTTTGTGGCCAATGAAAATCCACTGAATCGGTTTTTGTCTGATATCCTTGTCTGGACTCAGGTTATGAAATACCGTCAGGCAATCGGGAAATTAAACAGTCTGGCAAGTGAGAATATCACTCGTTCCCAATTAGCGGAAGAATTGTTTAATTCACGCTCTGTCACTAAAGTGCGTGCTTCCTATATTAATATTAAATTGTCCCGGCAATTGGACCGTGAATCAGCCGAAGAGTTGTTGGACGAGCTGATATCAGCTTTGCGGGCGCAATATCAGGATGCAAAAAAACTGACAGCGGGCGCGGAAAAAGCAAGAGCCGGATACGAGCTGGCGCTTTCTCTGGAGACTTTTAATGATCTTATGCGACTAATGCCTGAGTTTGAGGCAAGATCTGTCCGGAGTAGCGGCCGGAAACTGCTGCGCGGTTCCAATACCATTTGGTTTCCAAGCATAGGCAGAACGCGCTGGCTGGGTGTTTATCAGGATATGCTGGAGTATATAGGAATCGTATTTGATCCCGGCGATCTGGAAAGAAAATGGCAAAGGTTTGAGCGTAATAATAACAGCGCTGCCTAACTATCAGGGACGTTGATCGGTAATACGGTTATAGCGCTAATCGCTAAATCGGATCAAGTAATAGTCGCTGGTACAGGTGAAGAAATCAGAAATAACCGTATTACCGATCAACGTCCCTATTGCCCTATTGCCTACTTGTAGCTTAATAACTGATGAAAATTTCTCTGATTTGACGCGGAAATTAATCAACAGATACCGCACAGTTTGCTGTGCGAAGGCTCATTGAAATAGCCAAAATTGACATATAATTTCGAAAAAAAGCTCACAAAAAATAAATTTGAAAAATATATTTAACAAAAAAGGTGCTTTTCTTGCAATTCATTAAAACAGCTGCTATGTTTAGTCTCAGTGATTTTAGTGAAAATGTGTATTACTTATGTGTGGGTGTTCGTGTTCCTAGCACAAATTTTATTTCAGGAGGTTTTAGATGAGACGAATACAAGTAGGAATTATTAGTTGTGCGTTGTTCATTATGTTTGGCGGAGGTGCGGTTTTTGCGGATGAGATATTAGGCGTCACTGCCGGGGATGGCGAAGATACCCATGAGGCTACGTTTCATTTTGATTCCACCAATACAGACCTACAGATGGGAAATCCTGACGGCACATTATTAACCAACGGGCAAGCCGCGTTTGTCTACGGCAACTCTATGCAGATATTTAACAATGGTGTTGATTACATTACGAGTCTCGGCCTGAGAGTCGAAGGCGCTGATCTGGCGGGCGCGGCCTGGACCAGTTCCGCCTTTCCTTTGCAAGGAGTTGTTGCGATTGATCCAGCCATCGGCCGTTTCAAATTTTCCTTAGCGTCCCAGTGGGAAGGTGCTGCTATTGATGATGTGGGAGTGGATGCCAGCGCTGCATATTATCCGGAGGTTGCGGTAAATAGCCATGGTATAGCGTTTCGTGTGTCTCAACAGAATGTTGGCGGGGTGCGCCATGTTTATGCCGGCCGTCATGTCCCTGGAGCAGGCTGGTATGAGTCAGTGAGCATTGATGCAGGTACGAACGTTTTTAATTATTCGGATAGTCAAAAGATCGCGATAAATGATAGTAGCAAAGCTATTTGTGTATTTGAGGAAAATGGCCGTGTGTATGCCAATGAATACAATCCGGGAACCGGCTGGTATGGCGCAGTGACTATTGACGCGAATACCGGCAATAATGCATCCCTCCCTCAGATTGCAATAAACAGTGCGGGCCATGCTTTTTGTGTGTTCAAACAAGCTGATGCCACTACTGCTCGTATTTATGCCAATAGATATTCGCCTTCATCCGGCTGGGGAACCGCGGTGATAATCAGTATTACGTCCGTCAATGCTGCAGATGACCCACGGATTGTGATGAATGATACTGGGGAAGCTTTTTGCGCGTTCATACAGGCTGACACAACAAGTAACCGGGTTTATGTCACTCAATTCGCTATGGGGACAGAGACATGGCAAAGTCCGGTGGCGGTTGATAAAGGTTTAGCTACTGGTACTTCGCGTCCCCGGATTGCCATGAATAGTTTTGGCCAGGTGATTTGTGCGTTTGAGGAAAGCGATGGTTTGATAAGCAATGTTTATGTTAATGAATATAAAATTGCGGCGCCCGGTTGGTATGGAGCAGTAACTGTTTGCGCTGTAAAAGCCAATACTTCGCAAACACCCCGGATTGTGATGAATGATAGTGCCCGGGCAATTTGTGTGTTTGAGGAGACTGACGGAGCAAATGATCGTATTTATGCCAGTGAATATATTTCAGGCACAGGCTGGTATAAGGCGGTTACCATTGATGCCGGTCCAGGATTTAACGCTCAACTGCCTCAGATTGCCATGAACAACGACGGCCAGGCGATTTGTGTGTTTGAGCAAGTGTCTGCGCTTTATACGAGTCAGGTTTATGCCAGTCATTATACTTCCGGCTCAGGCTGGAAGGAGTCGGTGATTGTTGATCCCTTGGACGATTGTCTTACCCTGAGCGCTTATGCGAACAAGCCCCAGGTTGATATGAATGGGATAGGTAAAGCTTTTTGCGTATTTATAAGGGATGACGGGGTTGTAGGTGATAGAGTTTATACGAATAAATATTATGCCTACGAAGTCCCTCATGGTACTGTTCAAGTCAATTATTATACCTCGCTAACATCTGCTGCCGCGCCTACGCCGGTTACCGTAACGCAAAATGAAGTTGAAATCACTCAGCGCAAAATCGAGCCGTGTCTGGGAGAAAGAACTCAAATTAGTTATGCTTTAACCAAAGCCGGTTTGGTAAGTATTAAAATTTATAATCTCCAGGGCCGGTTGGTTACTACCTTAACACATCAGTATCACGATGCAGGCAGCTATAGTGCCAGTTGGGGTGCGGAAAATGTGGGTGGAAATTTGGTGGCCAGCGGAGTGTATATCGTGCATATAAAAACTCCGGATGTAACCAGGACTCAGAAGGTCGTAGTTATTAAATAAGGTTGACGAAGAGATTAGAGAGGATCAATTTCAGAAACAGAACAAGGGAGAATAAAATGAAAATTAAAAAGGTTGTACCATGTTTGATATTTGTAGCGCTGTTTTTTAGCCAGACCGGACCGGGGCTGGCAGAGGCTTCTTCTACCTCCGGGGGGCTGGTATTAAAGCAGGCGGTGGGAGCCCGGGCCTTAGGCATGGGCGAAGCGTTTACCGGGGTGGCGGATGATGCTACGGCCCTATATTGGAATGTGGGAGCCATGAGCCGGAATAGAGGTTGCCGGGTCAGCACTTCCTATTTGCAGGGATTGGCGGAGTCCGCATATGAACAAATTATGTTTACTCAAAGTCTGGGAAA
Source organism: bacterium (assembly GCA_023139775.1). GTDB lineage: Bacteria > Oederibacteriota > JAAXVQ01 > JAAXVQ01 > JAUVAV01 > JAGLMY01. The sequence continues at coordinate 11,437 of JAGLMY010000136.1, read as the reverse complement.
GTCAGATAGTTTTGGACTGGGTCTGGTTTTACTCCAGGCCGGTAAAATTACGCTGGATAATCCGGACGGAAGTGAGAGCGAAGTTGAATCCCAAAGTGACATAGTTATAAGTGCGGGGTATGGAAGGAATCTGACCAAGAAGTTAGGAGTAGGCATGGGCTTGAAGTTGTATAACAGCACTCTGATAGAGGAAGAGACGGCCACGGCCTTGGCAGTTGATTTTGGAATGTTGTTAGCCATAAATAATAATTTGTCAGTAGGGTTAAGCCTCCAGAATGTGGGAACTGAGATTAAGTATAAAGAAGAAGGAGATTCCATGCCCCTGACTGCGCGGGTAGGAAGCGCATACAAAATGGCCCTGGCTCGGAAGCATGAAGGAGTTATAGCGGTAGATTTGGTTAAGCCCAATGATGAGGATTTTACGGCTAATTTGGGCCTGGAATATTGGTATGACAAGATGCTCGCCCTACGTGCAGGCTACAAAGTGGGTTATGAATTAGAAGGTTTTACAGCCGGTTTTGGTTTGCACTGGAATGTATTCCGAATTGATTATGCTTTTGGCATGATTAAGGATCTGGATAGTACGCATAAGGTTTCTCTCGCCCTGGAGCTAAAGCCGGTTAAAGTAGTAAAGAAAAAGGCTTATGCGAAGCCCGTTAAAAGATATGCGGGGACTGCTAAAGCATATAGAAAGACTGCTAAGACAAGTAAAAAAAGTAAAACAAAGAAAAAGTCAGGTAAGAGTAAATATAGAAAATAGTTTTTGGTGCAACCTGGGCTCTCTATAAAGATAGAGAGCGGGGGTTCGGGGGCGGAGCCCCTGAATTGGATAGGAGGGGCCAGCAAAACGCATCGGCGTTTGCGTCAGGGGGACCTGCGGTCCCCCTGAAAGCTCCGTTTATTTAAGTAGTGCGAAATCCCCTCATCACCTGCCTTGGAAAAAGGAAGGGATGAGGGGATTTTTATTATCATCCCCTTCACAGGACACCCCGGGCTTGTCCGTGGGGTTCCATAATCATCAGTTTTTTAGAAAATCCCACCGTGTCATTATGAAACAACTATAATTTAAAATGACAATTTAAACGATAAAGCTAGGTTGTTGTTTGAAATCATAAAATATATGTGTTATACTATATATAAGTACATGCTAACCAAAGGATGCTTAAATTGAAAGAGTCTAACTCGAAATTTCATATTTCCTTAATAGGATGGCATAAAAAAACTTTTCGAAAGATAGCACGGCTTATTGCCCTCTTAATTTCAATTACCTTTCTCTTCCCCTATCTCATCTGGGCCTTTGATGCCGGCAGTTATGCCATGCCTAAAGCCGGAAAGATCACTGTACAGCACTTGGGTAAATTCCTGTATCTTCCTAAGAAATTAGGCGCGATTCATAAAGGTTTTCAAGGTCAGGAGAAAATGGTGGTACATATTCAGGACCTGCATTGTAATTATGAGGTGCAAAAGAATATTGCCGCCATGATTCATCATCTGGCTAAAGAGCACGACTTGCGTCTGGTAGGTGAAGAAGGCGCCTTCCATACTGTGAATACTACCAAACTCAGCACGTTTCCAGTTAAAAAGGTCAGGGAAGAAGTCAGTGATTACTTTGTTAAACAGGGCAAGCTTGCAGGCGCGGAATTCTATGCCGCGACCGGAGAATATCCCATCCAACTGGAAGGCATTGAGACCCCGGCGCTTTATACAGCCAGCGAGAAAGCGGTGCACTCGTTTTTAAACCAGGAAAGCCTGGGTTATTGCTATGATCTGCGCGAGATATTGGATGAGCTGAAAGATTCGATTTACCATCCTGAGCTCAAACAATTTGACGCCCAGCGCGTGGCGTTTAGGCAAGGTGATACTGAGCTGCTAAAATATTGCGCCCATCTCCATCAAACCGCGCAAAAACTAAAAGTGAATTTAACCCCTTATTTCAATTTATCCTGCTTCCTCAGTGCCAATAAAAATATTTTTTCACAAAAGGTGGATACAGACGGGCTTTTTCAAGAGGTGGATTTTTTAGACAGGACTATTCGCGAGCAGCTTTATACTCATAAAATCCAGCTGGAGCTGGATCAATTATATCGCCGTTTGGACATTATCGAGAAACTCCTCAATATTTCCGCTACTCCGGAAGAATTACAGGAATTTCGCGCACAGCGGGAAAAATACAGCATGAAAGAATTTGCCAATTTCATTAATACCGTAGGGGCACGATGCTTGTCCGACATCGCTTTAGCGAAGTCGGATGCCGTGCCCCTACAACCGGACCCGGAGATGTACATACTGGATGAATATTTGCAGGCTGTTGAAGATTTTTACCAATTGGCTGATGAGCGGAGCGCCCACTTTGTAGATAACCTGACCCGGAAAATGGACCAATTCAATGAGCAGCTGGCAGTCATGATTACCGGCGGATTTCATACTGCAGAAGTCCTGGCCGAGCTGCAACGCCGTAATATTTCCTATGTTTCCGTCAAACCGCGTCTCTCCCAACAGGATATTGTGAATCCCTACTTTTCCCTGCTCCGGAATAAACGCACACCCTTGGAAAAGTTGTTGGCCCGGAATCAGAATATATTGTCTTTAAGAACAAATTGTGTTGACAGCCCGTTTAAGAGTAAAAAACAGCTGACTTTTTCAAGACAAAGCGAATTATTTATGGAGAGCTGTGAAGTGGTGGAATTAAAAAGACAAGGGTGTGAAATTCAAGCCATCCCGGAAGCCATGCGAAAAATCCTGAGAGAGTATCCGGCTAACGAGTCAATCGGTGTTGATTTAAATGAATTTGTGAAAGCCAATCCGGTTTTTAGCCAAAAGCAAGGCCGGGTTTTAGTTATTCCCACCACGGTTACTACTGAAAAGGGCCTAATAAAAGCCATTGCCGTTCTGGACGAAAAAATATCAATTCCCAACGAGCTAACTCATGATATTCAAAGAATAAATATCAACGGCCAACAGTTTTTTCTTTGTAATTCTAAAAATATCCCGCTTGTGATCGAAGAAGTATTAAAAAATCAGCAGTCCATTTTAGTCATCCTTCCTGAAGGTGTGCCTATAGAGAAGTTTTTTGGCGCCTATGGAATAATGGTGCGTACTGCGCGGTCAGCGGTAGAGAGGCGCAGCTTAGTTTCTCAACTTCCCGCCTTACTGCCGGATAAATTAAAAAGTGGGTGGGTATTGATTAAGAAGATAAAAGGTGCAATGAGTTTTCCATTGCCGCGCTTGGTGGAAAAGGCATTTGCCGCGAAGAACACGGGAGAAAGTCCCTGGGTTTTTGCGGGAGTTGCGCCGGGGTTGGCCTCTATTTTTTATAACTATTATCTTGAGGGTAAAATAGAAAATCCGCAAACCTGGAGAAACAGACTGCATAATCTCCGTTATTGGTTAGGCGAACCCCTGCAAGGCGCTCCTTTTTGGGAATTGATATTCAGCCTGCCGCTCCTTTATGCCGCATTTTACAGTTGGGAATGGCCTTTGCTGATTATAACCGGAATCGCCTATGCCTGGCTGTTTAGCCGGGGCCACCCCGAAGCTTCCCAAAAGGAGAAAAATATTTTACTGGGCGTCGGCCTAGGTCTGGGATATGCCGCGATATTGCCCAGCTTGCTCGCCGGTCCCTCGCTCTTGGCAGTCCTTTATGGCGGCGGGTTAAACATTTTGCTGCATTCGGCCTACAATTCTTTAGCACTTCGCTTCGACTGGCCGGTGGCGAGCTTGCCGACAGCGCGGATAATATCTGGTGTTAATACGCCAAAAAAGATACTGGCGAGGCTATCAAAGTTGCGGGGTTTTAAACAAAATAAATATGAAGCTATGAGAATTATTATTAAGTATGTCATCGGCAACGATATTTTATTAAAAGAGCATATATATGAAGAAAGGAAGCGTCCGGGTAATTTTATAAGCTCGTTGAGCTTGAATACGGACCTCCCGGAAGCTGAGATTAAAAAGATGATTGCGGAATATTATCTACAAAGAGTCAGCGAATATAAAAAAGCCGGACACAAAAAATATAACTTAATTAATGAGTTCAGTTTAAAAGCAATAAAATTATATTTAGAAGCAGGGGACAAAATAAGGGCTTTTGAGGAACATATGCTATTAGCAAGTTTTTATAGGCAAAATAAAAAAAAGGAAGCAGCTATATATTATGCACGGGCAGCAGATATGGTGAACCGGTTGGACATTGAAAAGGAACCGGGAAGAATTATATATTTTTGGGAAAGATTGGCACAGGCGGCGGAAGATATGGAGGATAGTTCTAAAGTAGAATATTTTAAAGATAAAATGCAGAAGCATTATCAACAAGGCAAACAAGAGTTAATCAAAGGAGCAAATCAGCATATTGAGTCCGTTAATCCGGATATTATTGCAGGTATTAAGTTATGGAAAAAACTGGAAAAATTGGCTAAGCGCTTGGAAGATGTTGAAACCAGCAAGTTAGCCGGCGGAGAAATATTAAAGCTTGCGGAAGAAAGCAGGCCTAAGCTACTTAGTCATGCAGATAAGCTGGTCAAGCGCGATGATTATATAAAAGCTATAAAATTACTAACCCGGGCGAAAAAGGAATTAAAGGGAATTGGCCACTCCGGCGATTTCGCGGTCTCATGCCGGAGAAAAATCGACGAAATTTATTCTGTAAGCAGTATAAAATTGAATGATGAAGTAGAACACCTGATATGCATTCATGAAATTATAGAAGCAGTTATTTTATTAGATAGTAAGAGAAAAAGAAGGAATACAGATGAATACATAAAAAATATAAAACGTATACAAAAATTACTTGTTAGACGTCTGAATAATAATAATAATTATAAACTTGATTTTGTTAGCGAAGCTTCTGCCGGTAAAGAACGCAAGTCTGTAAAAAAGCCAATCCCCCTTCACCCAAAATCCCTAAAAGATATTTCCATACGTATTGGTTCTGAGTCTAAAAAAACCGTCAAACATTCGAAAGATGTTGAGAAATATGTTTTGCATCGTTCCGGAAATGTTATCCTACGCCGGACAAAGCCGGCCGAATTCCTTCCTGAGCCTGGGAAGCCTGCCGGGTTATTAAAAGGTGTGGCCTCTATTTTTTATAACTATTATCTTGAGGGTAAAATAGAAAATCCGCAAACCTGGAGAAACAGACTGCATAATCTCCGTTATTGGTTGGGCGAACCCCTGCAAGGCGCTCCTTCCTGGGAATTGATATTCAGCCTGCCGCTCCTTTATGCCGCGTTTTATGGTTGGGAATGGCCTTTGCTGATTATAACCGGAATCGCCTATGCCTGGCTGTTTAGCCGGGGCCACCCCGAAGCTTCCCAAAAGGAGAAAAATATTTTACTGGGCGTCGGCCTAGGTCTGGGATATGCCGCCATATTGCCCAGCTTGCTCGCTGGTCCCTCGCTCTTGGCAGTTGTTTATGGCGGCGGGTTAAATGTTTTGCTGCATTCAGCCTACAATTCTTTAGCACTCCGCTTCGGTTGGCCGGTGGCAACAGTGCTACAAGAGAGAGAAGCTGCTGCTAAACCGGATAGCACTGCTTCCAATGCGGAAGATGTATGGAAATATTTAAACCGCAGAGTCAAGGACATGGGGGGGCAAAAGGGGGTTAAAAGTATATTTGATTTATCCGAACGCTTATTACTTATTAAGGCCTGGGAGAACGCGGGGTATGACCAGGCAACAACTGCGGGTTTAGTGAAGCTGTCTCCCCGTAGTCTACGGTATGAGCTTGGGAAATATAATATTGTCCATCCTAAGCGGCACAGCGCGAACCCAGGAGGGCAAGTGGAGTTGTCGGAAAGTGATGAAGAGGCGCTTGCCATGCTTTTAAGCGTTTGTAATGTTGATAAGGTGGGAGAATTATTTAAGAGAGCAAATGAAAAGGCAAGTGTGTTTCAGTTAGTCAACCGCTTATTGATTATTAAGGCCCTGGAGGAAACATATTATCGCCAGCAAGACGCTGCGAAGTTAATGGGTATAAGTGCGAAAATACTAAATTATAATATTAAAAAATATAAAATCACCTATCCCCGCTGGAGAAAAAACCAAGGTAAGCGTGATGGGTCATTGTATCCCATAATCGAGAGTACGGAATATATAGAGCATAAAGCTAAAGCCATAGCTCTAGAAGTAAAAGAACGGTTGGCAAAAGAGGAAATCAAAGAAGATGTGCTACTTGAGCGTTCGCAGGCTTTGAAGAAGCAAGTGAAAAAATCCGGCTTAATTGATGAAAATATTATTGAAGGACTGGTCCTTTTTGGAAGCGCCTATAAGAATGCTACTGGTAATGTGCTCAAGGAATATCAGCTTGAGGCCGCGGTATGTTTGTCCCGAAAAGGAGCTATTGCGCTTGAGCAGGCCTATGGTTCAGGCAAAACCGAGGATATTATTGCTGCTGCGTATTTAAATTTCCTGCAAGGAAAGAAAATAGAGATTCATGTTGCGGAAGACTATCTGGCCAGAAGCCAGGGACGAAAAATGGGTAAAATATTTAGAAGCTTAGGTATTACTACCGGAATCAGGCAGTCACGCGGTTCGCAGTATATAATAAATGGAAAGGGGGAAAGCCCTCGTTCGTCTATAAACCTGGTTTATGGCTGTGATATTATAATTGGACTAAATACGCTACTTTATAATGATTATATACAGGATCAATTATGCCTGGAGCTGTCTGAAAAAAAACGGCCTTACGCTCTGCCGGATAAAGTCTTTGGGGACGATTTTCATATGTACTGGAAAAATCAAGGCAAGGATCTCACAATTTTCGGAACGCGGGACAAACATTTTAAAAAAGCGGCTTTATTAAGAACCATTTGGGAATTAATAAATGATTCAAACCTGAAGTTAGTTGCGCGCCGGGATTACTCTGTTTTAGAAGAATCTAAAGGCATATATTTAAAGGCTGTTGGACAAAAAAAGATACGTAATAAGATAATGCCCGCGCTGATTAAAACGGGTTTGTGGTCAAAAGAAGCCACTGAGTCGGAGATTTTCAGGATGGTTCGGGAGGCGCTGCAGGCGTCTCTTTATGAGGAGGGAGAAGATTATATTGTTGATGAAAATAATGAAGTTACTTTGTTGTGCCCTTATACTATGACGCCGCAGCCCGGCAAGAGGTGGGCTGACGGCGATATTTTTAACTTTGTTACCTTTAAACACAAGGGAAGCAATCCGGCGCGTGTTATTCCGGCTAATTTCATATCTTCCTGGGATTATTACAGAAACATTGAAGACCTCGCCATACTGGATGGAAGATTAAATTTTATTGACGAACTGCAAGTATACCGGCCGTTTCGTTTTTTTAAGATTGCCGCTGACACAGAAGATACCCGTACAATGCATGGTTATGAAATTTGGAAAGATGAAGAAACCAAAAGGCAGGCAATTTACAACCAAATAATAGAATGCCATAACAAAGGAATGCCGGTTATTATTGGCACTAAATATATTAAAACCACCAAGGAGCTGGCTGAAGGATTTAAAAAATACACGGCTGAAAAGTATGGAAAGCATTATTCTTTTAATGTTTATACCGGAACAGAAGGAGCAAGCGGAGATAAAATAATAGCGAATGCCACCAAAAAAGGAACGATAACTTTTGCCTCAGCCGCCTTGGGAGTGGGAATTGATACTCGAGCAAAGCGCATGGCTTTAATATTAGGCGAGTCGATGTCCGAAGATGCGGAAGCACAGTATGCCGGCCGGGTAGGCCGGATGGAAGATATGGCAGATGTTTTTCGGCATGTTTCATGTGCGGATGAATTAGTGAAGTTTTTTGGAAAGGATTTAAAGAAAAAGCTGCTGGAAAAATACGAATTTAATAAGGAAGGTTTATTACCAATACCCGAGGAGGAGGCAGCGGCATTTATCAAAGAAATTCAAAACCGAGCCGAGAAGCAGGCTGTCTGGCAGCGAAGATTAGCCCGGCTAAGATGGCAGGGAATTGAAGAATCTCGCGAGATATATTTTCAGTTAAAAAATTTTTTAATGTGCTACGGAGCAGATAAAAATGCCTTGCAAAAGATGAACAAGCTATGGAGCGGCTACTTTGTAACGGCGCTTAAAAAAAGCGGGGAAATTAATGTGAATGCTTTTACTGAGGAAATGGCTGCTTCATTTGAGGAGATGATAGGTTCGATTTTTGTGACCGGCGATAACATGCGGGAAAAACTGGAGGAACTCCTGCAATATCATGCTGCTTATCACGAGGCCTATAAAGGCAAAAAAAATAAAATATTACAGGAAGTCGCTGAAATAATTATTAGTCAATTGAAAAAGAGCGATGAGTTGCAGAAAATAAAATTATTAACAATATTGAGCTCAACCGGTTATAGGGATATTGCCATTACTCCCAGTCCGGCTGCGGAAAAAGAAACTGCTGAGGAACCAAAAACAGATCTGCGTGAACCACTGGTGGATATGAGATTAAAAAAGCGGATTAAGGACTTTATTGAAAAGCTGGAAGAGAAGTACAGTGATCATGGATATTGGCCGGCCAAGGGCCAGTTTTTTTCCTGTAAATGTTATAGCTTGAATGGCCTGAAAGTTGCAAATGACAAACAGATTGAACTGATATTCAAGGCATTATCTAATATTTTTCAATACCAATTTATTCATTTTACGAGAAACGGCAATAAATGCAGGCTGGGAATGGATGTCAAGATGTCCGAAGACAATAATAGTATAAAATTCCAGCTATTTGGCGGAAAAATAGCAGAGCAAAAACTTGCCGCACTGTTTGGAAATAATACCAGCTGGCAGGTTTTAAATCTGTCGGAGAAAATAATATCTTCCTATATTGATAGCTTGAAAACTAACATGAGGGCCCAAACAACTTATGACTGGGATGAAACGTCCCATACCATAGTCATAGAAATACCCATCAAAAAACCGGATAAGAAAGAGGTGCAGGCATGGCGGTATTTATACGAACAAAACAGTGAAGAGCAGCCTGGGGATATAATCACGTTAGCCAAGCGCTTATTAATTATTTTAACTATGCAGAGAACGAAGTATAATCGAGAAAAAACCGCTCAGTTATTGGGAATGGATAATCGCAGTCTATCTCTTATGCTTAAGCAATATTACGGTGAGATTAATCGCCGCCCTGAATTATCAAACGAAGATAGAGAGTTTCTGCTCCGGTTTTTGTGTCTCTGGAACGCCGATAGTACGAAGGCATTATTTGCCAGAGCGGAAAAAGAACAAAAAACTTTATTTGAATTAGCCATACCTATATTGCTCATTAACGCCTATAAGCAGGCAGATAGTACACAAAAAGAAGCGGCAATGTTATTGAGAATCTCGTTAGGAAGCCTGAGACATTATATAAGTTATTATGGGGTTAACTCTTCTCATACCTTTGACTCTGTAGGGCTGAGGGTAGCAGCGAAGGACCCATTCAGGATTACCCCCAGAGCAGTTGCCGGCGGGAATTGGAAGTGGTTGCAGCAGCCAATGGTAAATATACTGGAGAAGGGGTGGGAGAAGTTAGCCAGGGTGAAGTTATTTAAGCCCTTGGCAGGCTGGGTTGCCGGACTTTCGCCCCCCTCGCGGGAGAGTTGGGAACGTTTCTACGACAAATGGCTTGCTTTTTGGCAGGAAAACGGCTTGTCTTTGATCGGTTCCGGAATTGTAGTCGGCTTGCCGGCAATCTATTTTATGCACGGGGATCTGACCATGGCTGCCCAATACGCTTATTTATGGGCTTGGCCGCTTTTCTTTGTTTTGCATTTTCTAAGAGATTCCCAGGGAAAACGCGCCTCGCCAGGAGATATTGCTTTGGCAGGGATTATTAGCATTATTAATATCGCGCTTGGCTTTTCTTCCTTTTCTTGGCCAAGCATAATTGCGCTTTCCTTTTTCTCGCATTTTGCAGTAAACCTAACAGCACCGGCAATTGCTGCCTATGTGTCAAAATGGTGGCAGCAGATTAAAACCGCCAAACCTGATTCAGCGGCTATACTTATACCTGACCTTTACACCTCAGACTTGCCCCCTGGCACCAAGGTAGAGGCTTCGCAGAATTTGCTCTTACCTCCAGCCCTCACAGTGGTGCAAGTGATAGTTGGCTGGGTTTTGCCGCGTAAATATACATCTTTGTCTTCTGCGCAGATTATTGGCAATCAGGAGTTGCAAAAGACCTTGGCAAAAATACGCTTCCAAAACAGAAAAACTCTCCCCAAATTCCAGCCCCTGCTCTTGCCCCGAGAAATCGGCCTGGCGCAGTATTTAATCGGCTTATTCCGCGGTGATTATGTGGTGGAGAAGAAGGGGTCACCTCTTATGATTTACTTTCCCCATAAAGTATTATCTGTTTTTGTCCGGACTGTTCCCAACAGCGCGGGCCATACACGTATTACGCCCTGGCTGCATAGCTGGTCAAAAAGTATGATTATTCATATTATTGTTTATAATAAAAATCAGCGTAGCCGCGGGATTCGCAAATCGGTCTCAACCGACTTTGGCCCATTTCAGAGAACCGGGCCGGCCGGGTTTAGCAATCAAATCGAGCGCCTATTCGCGCCTGTCAGACCTTTATTACCGGAAAGAATGAGAACATTATTATTGACCGGCCTGGCCGGCGTGATCTGGGTTGTCAGGGGACCGATTTCCCGCGGTCGAATATGGGCGGCGGCAGGGGCCTTCGGACCTGCTATCATTAGAATGGCCCAGGCAAAATATCAAATTCATATTATTCGCAGCTACCTGACTCATCCTGAATGGAGTGAGCTGGCCCGGGAATTGAATAAACAAGTTAGTCATGATCCGGACCGCTTATTCTACTATATGCTCAAACACTTGGAAGCTCATAAAAACCCGGAGAATATGGATCAAAAAGCGCGTGACAAGTATATGGCTGAATTACAGCGATGGTTTTCCGGAATGCGTCCCTGGATATCCGGCAAATTACATACACTTGAGGTTGATTTTCAGGGGAAATTGTATCAGTTAAAAGTGCCGGCTGTTGGCTGTGCAGCAGCTGTTAGGGCGCTAAGAAAAATGGGTTTTGAAAGCATAAGCATAAAACAATACGGACAGCAGCGTAGGTATTTCAATGCCGCGGTCTAACCCGGCGTAGACGGAGCCAAGATTGTCATTCCCGCAGGTTTAATCGGGAATGACAATCTTTGTTTAACTGCGCAGTTCACTGACCTGTTACCTCAAGAAATGAAACAGAGCATGGAAAACTGCGTTGCTTGAAAAGAATAATCCTTAAATGGCGGGATTTATATTGTGATTACAATTTACCTTTGATGATGTGAAACCATATCCCCGACAAAAACATTCGGGGATGACAAAAAAATGAAACATTCGGTAACATCCTTTATGAGTCAACGAATACCATTAGGCTATAGGCATTTTAGCCTTCGGTAACATTTAATATGAGTCAATTCGCTCCGATCTTGGCGCGGTAACCTATCAGTTAGAAGCTGTGAAATAA
>JAGLMY010000135.1 GCA_023139775.1 bacterium | reverse complement strand
GTCCCTATATATCTTTTCCGGTCGGGGCCGATTAAACCGTTCGGGAATGACAACCCAACATTAAGTTTCCAGTAAAATATCCGAAGCTAAATATATAATAAAGTAAGGATTCGCATATATGAAAAATTATTGCTTGCTTACTTTTATAATTTTATCGGCCCTTTTTACATCTTCTTTAATGACCACAGACGCCTATGCTCTAATAAACAACTATAAATCTCTGGTAGTTGAATCCGGTGAAACCGTATTCCTTTCCGGAGTTGTTTATAAAAGCGTATCCATCCATGTCAAAAACGGCGGCGAAGTAAAAATCATTCCTTATGATGGTTCCGGCGTTAATAAGGGCGCTTTGAATTTGATTTCACCACGAATACGCATTGACGGCGTAATCAAGGGCGAAGGTGTCTGCTACAATGAAACAGGTAAAGGGCAACCCCCATCAAAACTTTTATTTGGCGGTGGTGGCGGCGCAGGCTATGGCGGCGCGGGTGGCCGCGGTGGGGGATCATATTACGGCGCCGGCGGTTTGATTTACGATTCCTATTATAAAGGTTATACCGGCTCTTATGGTTGGAGAGCTAATTATGACACGCAATATTCAGGCTATGGCGGAGGGTATATCCGCCTGGATGCCATGACCTTGACCATAACCTCCAGCGCGGAACTGCTGGCCCGCGCAAATACGTTCAAATACGACACTGTGGGCGGGGGATCCGGCGGTTGTGTTTTAATAAACAGTATTTTCACATTGCTGAACGGTAGTTTTAAATTAGACGTGTCCGGCGGTGAGGGCGGCGGTAAAGATGACCCGATTAAAGAAGCCGGCGGGGGCGGGGGCGGACGAATTAAAATTATCAGACATACAGTTGTTGGCGGAACCTCCGGCGAGTATATCATCAACGGAGGTAAAAATGGCGGCGGTTCATCTGAAGCAGGCGACATGGGCACTATCCTGGTGGCTAATGCTCCTTTGCCTGATCCCCCGGAATTATTGTCCCCGGATAATGGCCAAAAAGTGGGATACAAACCCACACTTACTTTTCAAACCACGGATCCGGCGGGCTCTAAGTTTTTAAAATATCAGATTATTTTACGTTTAAATAGCAGCACAGGGCCTATCGCAGTTACCGCCACACAGATGGATCCGGACGCAGGCTGGGAAGGTAAAGATTATTTCCAATCCGGAGAACAAGCTTCATACTCGTTCCAGGAAAATCTGGTCACCTCAGAAACATATTACTGGAGCGTCTCGGTTACCAGCAACAACGGAGCAGACTGGGTCTCCGCTTTTACCTATCGTTCATTTACCATAAGCGATTCACCCAATGATCCGCCTTTATCACCACAGCAGCTTTTTCCCGGCAATGACCAAATCAATGTAAGCTGCGTTCCGGGCTTGGACATCATGGGCGCTGATCCGGACGGCGATACTTTGACTTGCATGATTTTACTCTCAAAAGACAGCCAGCTCTCGAATCCAAAAATATTTCAATCCACCTATGATGGTTGGGATGAGGAGCGTTATCTGCCAAGCGGAGCCTACGCGGGCATAACCGCTTGCTGTCAGATATTAAACAGCGAACCGAATTTGGATGTATTGGTGCCCGGAACCGACTATTATTGGAGAGTATGGATATACGATCATTTGCAGCAAAGCCGTTCTTCAGGTACTTATCATTTTACCACTGTTGACAGGCCGGCGATTCCCGCTATAGTATCACCAACCCACAATTCCATTATTGTGACGAAAAACCCTTATTTGCAGGTGCTTTCCACCAGCCCTACTTCCGGCGATTTGAATTATAAAATTGAAATGAGTGCCAATGATTTTGAAAGCGTTATTGTCTACTTGTCCGAAAACGGCGGGAGTTGGAGTAAAACCGCGTATGCTTCAGGCGAAACCGCCTGCTTGACTATTCCGGAAACCGACTCACTGATTTCGGGCAACACCTACACCTGGCGGGCTTTTGCCTTTGATAAGGATAATAATAACTGGAGCCTGGTTACTGATAATTATTTATTTGTGGTGCAAACCCCGCCTTTAATACCGGTTATTATTTCGCCAATTGACAACTACTCATCTCCAAATTCTCAAATATGCTTTCAATTCAAAGCAGAAAGCGAATCCGGCAATACCTTAAACGGACGCTTATTAATCAGTGATGACCAATTCAGCACTATATTGCATAATTTTGATCAAACTCAGACTCAAACCGGCTGGAGTGAAACATATTATTATTCCAACAGCATCATGGCTTTTTCCATACCGGATTCAATGGAATTCGAACGCGGAAAAACCTATTGGTGGCAAGTTTTAGCCACAGACGGCATTTCCTGGGGCCCCCTATCTGAGACCAGAACATTTTTATTATCCAACCTCCTCAAAATCAGCAGTGTTAAAACTTTTCCCAATCCGGCTGTCTCAACCAATCAACTGCATATTTATATTTCCGCAACTGTTGACGCCAATGTGGTTATTCGCTTTTTTAATAAACTTGGCAAAGAAGTGGATCAGTACCAGGGATCGATATCAGGAGGAGAACAGGGAACTGTTATTAATTACGATATATCCAATTATGCCAGCGGCATTTATTATTACATTATGGAGACCCACTCCGCGTACGGCACGCAAAAAATAAAAAAACGCTTTGCCATCGTAAAATAGGGCAGTGGTAGAGACGCATAATCATGCGTCTCTACGGAGATGAATCAACATGAGAAAACGAATATTTAATTCATGCTTAATTCCATTAATCGCCGGCCTGTTGTTCGCCTGCCAGGCAAATGCTTATGACGAATCCGCAGGCGCTATATTCTTGAATGAACCAGTAGGCACTCGGCCCGCAGCCATGGGTGAGGCTTTTGTGGGTGTCTCAGGTGACATGAATAGTATTTTTTGGAACTCTGCCGGCTTAATCCATTCACCCAACATTGAACTGCTGTTCGTGCATACGGAATTCATCCAGGATTTCAGAAATGAATATCTGGCATTTGGCATACCGTTTACCAAAGAAGACGCTATTGGCGTGAATTTTTATTTTTCCTACAATAACACCTTTGAAAAAATCGCTTCCTTAAATGACGAACCCTCAACTTTTAGCGCCTATGATGCTTATTTTGGCGTCAGTTGGAGTCATGCCTGGGACCAATATATATCCAGCGGTTTGAATGTAAAAGGGATTTATCAAGTAATTGATGTATATTCCGCCCGGAGTATTGCGGCGGATTTGTGCGGCCTGGTAAAAGACCTTCTATTGCCGGACCTTACTTTCGGTGTAGTGATAAAAAACCTCGGTTTACCCATTAAATTCATTGCCCAGGCAGATCCTCTGCCCATTACCATCGAGTTCGGATCCTCATACAAATTATTCAACCAGCAGCTCTTGCTGGCGTTTGATATCAGCAAACCGCTGCAGCAGGAGATGCTTTTTAAAATCGGAGCGGAATTTAATATAGAAGAAGTCTTATTTTTCAGAACAGGGTATAAATATTACCAATATGGTAATGATTTGGGCGCTTTATCCGGTCTCACTGCCGGATTGGGCGCCGAAATCACAGATTATAAACTGGATTACACTTTTTCGCCTTATACTGACTTGGGTAATATCCATCGCATTTCCGTCACTTTTCCATTCGGCCGCTCGACCAAGGAAGAAGAAAAAATCGTTCGGAGACTGGAGAAAAAATTGGAAGAAAAACAGAGAAGATTAATACAAAACAATATTCGATCCGGTGATCATCATCTTAATAAGCGTGAATACCAAAAAGCTGTTTTCGCTTATGAAAAAGCCCTGGCCTTAAATCCCGGCTATAGGGGATTGGATAAAAAGCTGAAAAAAGCCAAACAAGAGTTACAAATGCTCTTGGCTGAGAAGCACTATAAAGCCGGGTTGGCAGCCATGCGCAAGAAAAAGTATGTTAATGCCTTGATTGATTTCAACAAAGTAATGGAAATCGATAAAAAATATAAAGCCACTAATAAATATCTTAAGCAGATCAACAAACAATTGACAGCAGTTAAAGCCACCAGATCAAGTAACCGGAAAGAACAAATAATCAACAACTTATTCTCCCAAGGACTAAAGTATTTGCAAACGCGAAAATACCGCAAAGCTATTGAAACCTGGCAAAAAGTTCTTGCTGTGGATTCCCAAAACAAACGGGCCAAGCGCTATATTTCAGCGACCAAAATCAAGTTAACAGAGGAAACAGATAAACTTTTGCAGGAAGCAAGTATTGATTTACGGGAAAATGACCTGGCTTCAGCCTTATTGACTTGGAAGAAAGTGCTGCTTATTGATAATAAAAATCAAATTGCCCGGCAAAAAATCAAGGAAAACAAAAATCAACTGTTGAAAATCGCTGATAGCTTGTATAAAAAAGGTCTGCAAAACTACATCCAAAATCAACTTGAGGAAGCCATCAAAAACTGGAAAGATGCGCTGATTTTGAATCCTGATGACGAAAAATCAAAAAAGCATATCACCCGGGCCCGTGAAAAAATAAAAGGAATAAAATCTTTGGAAAAATAACCACTATTATATTCCGCGGCATAGTTAACATAATATGTATTATCCGACGTTATTATATTCCATAAGGGCGGGTTTTAAACCCGCCCTTACAATTTCTACGAGATATAATTCGCGTTTATTTTAATATATTCTAAAGATAAATCAGTTGTGACCACGGATTTGCTTTCATTTCCCAGATTTAAATATATTTCAACCTCTATATTTTTCCTTTTTAAAGATTGTTCAGCTTGCTGATAATATTCAGCTTTAGTCTGAGGTTCACCCCTTTTTACAATTTCATATTCATTTATATTTATATCCAGTTTATCAGCTTCAACGCCGGTCATGGCTTTTCCTACTGCCATAACAATCCTACCCCAATTAAGTTGTTCTCCGAAAAAAGCCGTTTTAACCAAGGGTGAATTTGCTACTGCATAGGCAATTTTCATGGCCTGTTCTTTGTCTCTGGCTTTTTTTACCTGGATATATATCCGCTTGGTAATACCCTCCGCGTCAGCAATAATTTCCATGGCCAAATAATGCAATAATTCTTTGAGGCGATTTGCAAAAACAGAAAAGTCGCTATTCTCTTTTTCAATCAGCATATTGGACGCATACCCATTGGCCAAAATAAATACAGAATCATTCGTGCTGGTATCACCATCTACGGTAATGACATTAAATGACTCGTCAACAGCCATACGCAGCGCTTTATCCAACAACTTATGACTGATTTGGGCATCCGTGACAACAAAACAAAGCATTGTGGCCATGTTAGGTTGTATCATGCCGGCGCCTTTTACGCATCCTGCCAGGTTGATTTTTTGTCCGGAAATTTCAAATGTGAGCGCAGCTTGTTTGAGTCGTGTGTCTGTGGTAAGAATAGCTTGGGCAAATGCCTGATCATGCTTGGCAGCTAAATTTCCAATCAATTCAGGCATTTTCTTCAGAATACGATCCAGGGGTAAGGTTTGCCCAATAACTCCGGTGGATGCGACATAACATTCCTCCGGCTTGATTTTTAATTGTTTGCCCAATTGCTCGATGCTTTTTCCGGCATCCAGCAATCCCTGTTCACCAGTAAAAGCATTGGCATTGCCGCTATTGACCAGGATGGCACGTTTGCTCTCGGTTTTGGCATCCATCTCCTTGGAAACATAAATAGGCGCGGCTTGAATATCATTGCGGGTATAGACCGCCGCACCCAGGGTATGCTCGCTTTCCGAGTAAATCAAGCCGTAGCTTTTCTTTTTGCCCTCAAGCGCAATTCCGGAGAATTTGAATCCCGGAACACAGGACATTCCTTTTTTGCTGATCATTTTTCATCCTTTGTAGAGACGCGATTAATCTAGAGACGCGATTAATCGCGTCTCTACCAGGTCAAGCGCCTTATCCGCGTTTTTTCGCTGGATTAATTTCGCGATTTCTTCAATTGGCATGGCACCGCGATTTTCTCCGGTGCGTATCCGCAAGGCTGC
>JAGLMY010000134.1 GCA_023139775.1 bacterium | reverse complement strand
GGGAGTGTTATTTTTCCACTATAAGTGATTTGTTCCGGATTTTCCATTTCTCTGAAGTGTCCCTTGTGTATAATAGCATTCAGAATATATTTGAGAAGTATGATAACGAAAATTTATCATACGTTCAATACTTAGGAGCTTGAGCAATTAGTCTGTTTTAGGTATTGTTCGTCACCCCGGTGAAAACCGGGGTCCAGAAAAAGCTTTGAAATTCAGACTCCTGGATACCGGCTTCCGCCGGTATGACGGCAAAACAACAAATAGTCCGACTAATTGCTCACACTCCTAGTGGGGCGATACAGCATGCAGGTGGCGCGGATTCTTGGAAAAGTGAGCGCAGCATTGAGTAACAGGAATATGCTGTTGGTAATTGTGCTTCTGGTCGGTGTTGTGTACAGCCCAACTCTGTTGGGTGATTTTGTGTATGATGATCATTTGCAGATAGAAAAAAATATCTCCATCCGTTCGTTAACGAATATTCCGGAATTTTTTCAACATTCCACGGGTTATTATTCTCAGAGTCCAGCCGGTTATTACCGTCCATTGCATATGGTAGCCTATGCACTGGTGTATGTAGTGTCCAGGACAAATCCGTTAGGGTATCATGCGCTAAATCTTGTGTTAATGGCGGCTGTGGGGTATGCGTTGTTTCTGCTTTTGCAGGTTTGGTTTTCCAGAGCGCAAGCGGCTTTTGCCACACTCTTGTTTCTTGTGCATCCGGTACATGTCGAGGCAGTGGCCTGGATTGCGGCTTTGCCCGAATTGGTCTGTGCTTTGTGTGTTTTGCTCGCGTTTCACCGGCACTTGAAAAAGAACTGGCAAGCACTGGATTATGTTCTGGCCGGCGGACTGCTGCTGATCGGTCTTTTGACTCGGGAAAACGCCTTGGTTCTGCCCATACTTGCACTGGTTTTGGATGCGCTGGACACAAAGCGCCGTAAAAATATCATTCGCGACAAGCTCTGGGTTCGTTATCTTGTTTATGGCATCAGCATTGGTATTTATTTTATCCTTCGTTATCAGGCCTTAGGCTATCTGGCTTCCAATCCGGACTTGAAATACCCTATGAGCGGAGATGCCATGCTGCTCAATGCCGTGTATTTGCTCTCGCAGTATTATACGGCTCTGGTTTGGCCGCCAACCTATAGCGCGTTTCATGTGTTTGAACCCCTGACATCCGTGGGGGAAGCAAGATTCGTTGGTGTGGTTTTTGTTTTTCTAATCAGCGCACTGATTGCTTGGTACTACTATTACAAACAGTTTTGTGTATTTTATTATATGCTTTGGATTCCCATTGCGTTTTTACCTTTTCTCTATTTTCCGGCTCTCGGGGAAAATGTATTTGTTGAGCGCTATATGTTTCTGCCCTCAATAGGAATAGCAGTGTTATTCAGTGCGCTGGCTTTTCAGTTGTTTCGTTGGCATAAGCACACGTTTTGGCAATATTTCGTGGTGGGGTGTAGTGTGGGAAGTGTGCTGCTGGGGGGCGGACTCAGCTTTGCCCGTACGCTTCATTGGAAAGATGATATTACCTTATGTCAGAAGACACTGCGAACCGATCCCAAGGCCTATCATTTTTATAACCTGCTGGCATTTGCCTATTACCAGGCAGGTGATACATTGCAGGCCAAAAAAATATTTCAGTCCTTTGATAAAATGTTTCCTGAAAGTAAAAAAGGAACGGCGCCCGGCCAAGTATCCTATGCGGCGGTAAAGCAATTGCCTGCGAAATATCGCCATTACAAACAAGCCTACTTTGAAGCGCAAGCAAAATTGGCCGCCCTGCACTATCAACTCAAAGAATATGATCAGGCTTTAACGATTTATAAACAACTGACAGAGTTGGATTCCACAACTGCGGATCAGTTTTTCTTTTTAGGGCTGTGTTATGAACATTTAGGCCGGCGGGAACAAGCGCGGCAGGCATTTCAGCTGGCAACGCGTATAAATCCTCAATATACACAGGCACAGCGGCATTTGAAAAAGCAAACTCAAGCGCAGAGCAATGAAGTGGACCGTCTCTGCACCCATGCGCATCAGCTGGTTGGCGGGAAAAATTATAAGGAAGCGATCGCAGTCTTGGCAAAAGCGGCTAAAAAGTATCCTGGACATGCCAAGCCGCATCACTATTTATTTAATGTGTATTGGTTGACCGGTCAAAAAGAGGCGGCCCAAGCAGCGATTTATCAAGCGCTCCAGCGGGATCCGGATAATCAACTGTATCAATTTAATTACGAAACCCTGAAAAAAGAAAAATGACACACCGGTTGTAACATGTCAGTCATGCGATTTTTTTGTTTGTCATCCGGGAATGCAGCCCCCACCCTGTCATCC
>JAGLMY010000133.1 GCA_023139775.1 bacterium | reverse complement strand
TCCGGTTTATCCGGGTTAGGTTTCCCCCAGGGCTTCGATGCCAAACAAAAGGGCGCTCATATAGGGCTGTCTCGGCATTTTTTCATTTTTTACTGAATTACGCTTTGGTTTCATTCCTGCGGTATTTTTCATCATAATAATCCAGATCACTTATCGGCAGAATAACCGAGGTTGCAATGTTGACCAAATGCGCAGCCAAACGTTTAAAATATCGTGCCATTAAAGTGAAACAGACAGCCTCATTAACGCTCAAGTCGCTTTTGGCCAGTTTTTCGATAATATCATCACAACGCTTTACAATACCACGTTCCATTTTCCAGGTATCCTTCGCCTTGGCCTCGTCGGATTCTAAGAAAGCCGTTGCGGTCTGCTTAAACAAGTATAGAATTTCCGTCTCAATATTACCGAAATATTTTTCATACAGGCTGCTATTAATGGGTTTTTCCAACAACCGGTTTACCTCAAACAGATTCTTGGCATAATCTCCCAAACGTTCCGCATCTTTGACCACACTCATGAGCAGTAAAGAAACCGGGACATCAACCGAAGGTTGAACTGAGAGATGTTCAACAATTCTTTTACGGATACCTCTTTCCTGCTTATTAATCATTTTATCCAGCGCGTAGATTTTCCCTTCCAACTCCTCAATGTTTTCATGCTTAATAATCTTCCGACAGACCAAAACATACATTTCTTCCGACTCTTCCAGCATTTTTTTAAATTCTCCCAAAACCTTCTTCAGGAAGTCTTTACCTTTCCAAAACTGCAGAATATTCTTAAACATACTTCATCCTCCCTAGCGAATAAGATTAGAAATCAGAATAAGCAATCCCGGAATCAAAAAAAAGATGCTTATCATGAAGATCAAGGCGTAACGCCGTTTATAAAATGCCAATTCTCCCAGAGATTTTGCCAAAAAGATCGGAAGCTGACGAAATATTTTAATGGGATAAATCAGCAGCAAACCTGACGCATTGAACAAGAAATGTACAAAGGCCAGAGAAATGGCCGCGATATTGCCGGTGGCAAAAGAGGCTAAAATGGCAGTTGTGGTTGTGCCAATGTTCGCACCAATGGTAATTGGAAAAGCCATTTCCACCGTTAAAATGCCGGCTCCTATTAAGGGCACTAATAATGAAGTGGTAATTGAACTGCTTTGGACAACTGCTGTAAAAACCAGCCCGGCAAATATGCCGACTAACCCGGTCCGGCCCAACACATTATTCAAAATGATTTCCGTACGCTTGATAACCAAGGATCGCATTAACTTCACAATAAAATACAAAGATAAAAAAAGTAATACCGCAGATAATATCAGCACCAGTATATATCCAATGATGTGTTCGACGGGTAATCCCTCGACCAGAAAATGTTTGATCATTTTTATCGGTGGACTGGTAATTACTTTAATCGGACTAATAACTTTTATACCACCGGCATTTTCAAACAATGTTGCCAAGCCGATTGCCGAGCGCTGTAAAAAACCTGTCATCAATTCCAAGGGAAAAAATATAGCAACGCAAATGATATTAAAAAAATCATGAACTGAGGCGCCGGCAATCGCACGTTTGAACTCTTCACGCCTGGTAATGTGACCCAGGGAGACGATCATGTTGGTAACAGTAGTACCAATATTCGCTCCCATAATAATTGGTACGGCATTCTCAATATTTATGGCACCGGATGCCACCATTCCCACCAAAATAGATGTTGTCGTGGATGAGCTTTGAATTAAACTGGTGGCGATAACTCCGATAAACAAACCCACAAAAGGATTAGCAGTTGTGTTTAATAGCGTTTCAGCAAATCCTTTACCAAAACCTTTGAATGCTTCTCCCATTAACCCAATGCTGAGCAAAAATAGGTACAAGAAAAAAGCGACAAATAGTAATTTGAAAATGGTCTGCACACGTGATCCTGGCA
Organism: bacterium; assembly: GCA_023139775.1. GTDB lineage: Bacteria > Oederibacteriota > JAAXVQ01 > JAAXVQ01 > JAUVAV01 > JAGLMY01. Next base: position 1,616 of record JAGLMY010000133.1, on the reverse strand, counting down.
ACGAATCCATGCAAGAACTCCTTCGTAATATTTTTTCAAATAAATTAGTAACATTATACGGAGAGAATGCAAATTGGAAAGGAAAATAAATTATTTTTAGTTAAATTCGATTTAATTGGTTTTGCATAATATTCCATACATATTCATTTAAATCTGATCTCTGACATATTATGGATACTCAGCGAAACTCTTTCATCCTTTAAATTTTACTAACACGCTCATTTATACTGTTTGGCATATTTAACATTATCGTGCCGGCACGATAATGTTAAAGGATTAAATTTTGCCGACCCCTTCAAACGCTGTAAACAACACATCTTCCTCCATCGCTATTCGTTCCTTTAAATTCGAAACAATTTCCGCAAAATCCTTGGAAAATTCAGCACCCGTGCTTGCACTGGTGTATTGGTCGAAAAAGTCCAAAACAGCTTTGCTGATATGGGCCATGTCATCCGCAAACTCCTCCAGGGTTTTCGCCAGTTTTTTATCGGTTTCAGCAGCCTTTTTTAAAACCGGATAAAAATCAGTGTCTTCATGCGAAAGATGGGCCAGCAAAGCCTCTTTAATGCCAAATAACGTTTTGTTACCCTCTTCAGTTCCGATCATTTGCGCATCAACACCGCCCAGAGCCGTAACCAGTGTTTGGTGTTCTTTTCTTAAATCTTCAATAACCGCCATGATTATCCTCCTGGAAATTTTAGAATACGTGTCTGCCGGCCAAAGCCTTATTGGCTCGAAATTCCGAGTGGATTACAATCCCCTCATAATTTCCCTCAAATCGTCCATGGCCATGGGGATATGCTGATTTTTGCTGAAAAAGTTTCTCATTTCCTCGGCATAGTTATTCACTTGGCCGGGAGAAGAATCTCTTTTATAATTCAGACGAAGCCTGCCCAACAATATTTTGGTAGCGACAAATTGAATATCATACTTTTTATCGCCACATATGGCTTCCACCCATATTTTATTGGAACTGTCCGGTATGTCGATGGTCTGCTCTCTCCAATCTCATTTCTCGCTAATAATGCACCTGGATATACCTTGCTTCGCCTTCGAACAAATATAACATCTTTGGGACATCTTTCAACTACTTTCTTAATAATTATCGGTGCCTGGCACCATGCCCATTTTTAATCCGTCAACATTCTAACGCGTTAGCCGCAAAGCGGCATTGAAATAAATTAATATTTCGTATCGGGTCAAGAGACCCCTTTGGGGCACAAGGAGGCACATATAACGCATCGTTAATTGTAGAGACGCGATTAATCGCGTCTCTACAGAAAATAAAAAAACCCTGCACCAAAAAGGTGCAGGGTTTGTATTTTTAATCCGGCAACGTTCTACTTTCCCACACAGTTACCCATGCAGTATCATCGACGCTGAGAGACTTAACGACCGTGTTCGGAATGGAAACGGGTGTGGCCCTCTCGCCATGGTCACCGGAAATCGCTATCGAATTGTATGTAGGGAACGGTCGCGACCGTTCCCTACGATATTCATGACATAATGAAAACTGTGATTCTCTTGTTGTACCCGTTAAAGTTAACCACACTTGACAGCTTCGCTGCCATATAATATGGTCAAGCCTCACGACCTATTAGTACCGGTTAGCTGAA
>JAGLMY010000132.1 GCA_023139775.1 bacterium | reverse complement strand
TATCTGTAGTTAATTTGACGCTTACCTTATAGCCAGGGCATAGGCTTGATTCATCAGCGCTTCATCAGTATTCGGTTTGGTGCAGCCTTTATCAAGGATTAAGGCGAAATATCTCAATATCTTTTCATAAAATTTCCCCTTGCTCGCTTCATTGTTTATTGCAATATCGGATAACTCAACACATTTTTTAACATTCTGTTTATAAAAAGATTCCTCATCGCATTCAATGGATTTTCCTCTGTCACGTTTATCATTTGCTTCAAATTCATTCTCGAGTTCCTCGACTTTTTTGCCATTTAGACTTTTATCCACTTCTCTCTTTTTTCTCTGGGCTTTATCTGCATAGACGGATACAAGATAAAAATTCATAAATTTCTCACGCAGATATTCAACTTCGTATGGGTTTTTTATACTATCAATAATAAAAATGCTGTCTTGCGCAACATGCTGTAGCATTTTTATTATTTTTGATACTTCGCACATTAAGAAGTCTTCCCATCGATTATTTGAAATATGGTTTTCAAAAGCAAACTTGTTTTCGTAATCAAACGGGTTTCCACATCTGCGGATATTATCGCCAAAATCCTGCAGCAAATCTCGATACTTTTTTCCACCATTGAGTTCTTTTTTGATTTCGCGAATTGTCTGGAATGTTTGAATTATAGAATTTTCGATTTTCTGGTTTGTAGTTTTCCCGTTGTTTTTAACTTGCTTTTTATTTTGCAGCCGTATCATCTCGTGTTTTTTAATTAATGTTAAAGGGCCATTATATTTGGACTTATACTTTTTAGTAATCTTTTGATAATTATCGATTTTTTTTCTTTGAGCAGCACTATTTTTATCAGGCGCATTATTGTTTGATATTTTGTGCCCTAATGTCATGTATATTATTACATCTGAAACAGATATTGATATGATACGGTGTTCGCCTTGATTTTCTTTATTCACATAAAGCGCCAGCTTGCTGGTTTCTCCGCTTAAGGCATTGAGTCGCTCCCTTTTTTCGAGGTTGAATTTTAATTTTTCATAAATATTCACAGCTCTTTTTTCTTCCTTAAATTTGGTATAAAGCCTGTATATTTTGTCATCGAATTCCGAGAGATCTAGTTCTCCCTTTTCATTTTTATCATTTTTAAAATAGTATTTTAATCCTAAATATCTAATAAATTGACTCCAGTTTTTTTGATTTTTATCATATTCACTTAAATCATCAAAATAATTGGCAAAGGTCGTACAACCGCTTCCGAAGGGGCCGGTAAGGCCTATGACTATTGGATTGTGCATTTCATTTTCATTGGAAGACATAAATCGCTCCTTTTTAGTGCGTAATATGCACACAAGAAAATCAAATCAATTTTCACTTTAATATTAATTATCGGAAAATTACAATGGGAACTAAACACGGTACGGCAGCGGAATTGGACAGAGGCCGCTGACTGGAAAACAAATATAATATGGTGCCAGCCACTAAATTCCTTAGGATTTTTGAATTTTTCCATTTGCTCAGCTTCTCACCTTATCAACTTTTCAATTTCCCCACTTACCCTCGGAAAACTTGCACTACAGCACAGGAAATTGTACAATCTGGAATGGTTTTGAATACATAACCGGGAAAAGCATTCGAATAACCGGTTATTCGGATAATGACTCTGTTTGTCGATAGGAGAATAGCGGTATGTTTGAACAAGCGTTTAAAAATATTGATGATATCCTGCACAAAGATGCCGGGTGCTCCAGTGAACTGGATTATGTGGAACAGACCTCGTGGGTTCTTTTCTTAAAATATCTGGATGACCTGGAGCAAGATAAAAAAACCGCAGCGGAATTGGCAGGCAGGTCCTATACGGATATTATTAAGCCGGCTTTTAAATGGGAAACCTGGGCTGTACCCAAAATATCTGTAGGGGCGGTTCGCGAACCGCCCCTACTTGATCATCACAAAGCGCTTACGGGCGATGATCTGAAAGAATTTGTCAAATTGCAGAAAACCAAAGCAGATTCAAATAATTCCTGGACAATCAAAATAGCAGATGTGGATACCAGGACGTATAATCTATCCGTCAAAAATCCGAATAAAAAAGATGAAACAATACTGCGCGAGCCGAAGGTGATACTGGAGCAGATGAAAGCGTTGGATAAAGAGAGTGCGGAGATAATGAAGGAAATTAAGGGATTGGTATGATATGAAAAAGCTAAAAATTGATAACACATTTTATGGCGATATTCGTGAAATCCTACAAAAAGCAAGAAACAAAGCCTATTCTGCCATTAATACTGCAATGGTTGAAGCTTATTGGAGTATTGGCAAAAGAATTGTGATTGAAGAACAAAAAGGAAAAAACCGGGCTGAATATGGGCAGGAACTCATAAAAAATCTTTCTATTGCATTGAATACAGAGTTTGGGAAGGGATTTTCTGTCGCGAATCTTTGGAATTTTAGACAGTTTTATCTGATCTTTCCGGAAACCGAAAAACTCTACACACTGTGTAGAGAATTGAGTTGGTCACATATTCGTCTGATTATGCGGATAGATAATTTTAAAACTCGCGAATATTACCTTAAGGAATCCAAAGCAGCAAACTGGAGTGTTCGGCAGTTGCAACGAAATATCAATTCCCATTACTACGAAAGACTACTTTCGTCCTCGGATAAAAAAAGTGCTGTGATTTCAGTAAAAGATTTTGAAAAAGAAAATCCCCGTGATTTTATAAAAGATCCTTATGTCATGGAATTTCTTAATCTGCCGGAAAATGCAAACTTAAAAGAATCAACCATTGAAAAGGCAATTATAGACAACCTTCGATCATTTCTTCTTGAAATCGGGAAAGGCTTTTCTTTTGTAAGCCGGCAATTCAGAATTAGTACTGAAACCAGCCATTTTTATATTGATTTGGTTTTTTATAACTACATTCTCAAATGTTTTGTGCTTATTGATCTGAAAACCGGCAAACTTAGTCATCAGGATATCGGGCAGATTGATATGTATGTTCGTATGTTTGATGATCTAAAGCGGGGCAAGGACGATAATCCGACCATAGGGATAATTCTTTGCAGTGATAAAGAAGCTACGGTTGTTAAATATTCCGTACTAAAAGAGAGTGAACAGCTTTTTGCGTCAAAATACAGATTAGTGCTTCCGACAGAAGATGAATTAAAAGCCGAGCTGGAAAGGGAAATACATTTGATTGAAAATCGAGGCAGTGATGGATAACAAAAAAGCAAAGAAGGAAAATAAAATACAGTTATTCTAAAAGCAAGCTGTCAGAACTCATTGGGACGAGGAAAAAGAGCTTTGGTATTTCTCTATTATTGATGTTGTGGCAATTTTAACAGCTCAACAAGATTTTCAAGGAGCAAGGAATTACTGGAAAGTATTAAAATACAGGCTTTTAAAAGAAGGAAACGAAACGGTTACAAATTGTAACCGTTTGAAAATGCTTGCCAAAGACGGCAAAGCGCGAATGGCAGATGTAGCTGACACCGAACAACTTTTACGTCTGATTCAATCAATTCCTTCACCTAAAGCAGAACCATTTAAAGTATGGTTGGCAAAAGTGGGATACGAACGAATTGAAGAAACCGAAGATCCCGAATTGGCTTTTGATCGTGCTATGAAAACTTACCTTGCAAAAGGACATTCTAAAGAGTGGATTAACTGTCAACAAACTCGATTCTCTCTCTGTTGAAACAAAAAAGCTGGAAACGATCTACCAGAAGAAGCTTTCTGATCTGGAGGAGTTGAAAAAACCCTTATTAAACAAGGCTTTTCAGGGAGAGTTATAATGCACAAAAGTTTGTATACATTGCTTGACCAGATGTATACAAACTGCTATAGTTTGTATACATTCAAAAAAAGGATGCAAACAAACTCATGAAAGCAATTGAAATCGGAATATTAAGATCCCAACCTCAGGGCTATAACGCCTTTATACCCAATCCTTTTCCAACCAAAGCTGGATTTGATTTTGATCCGAAAATATTGAAAAAAGACAGTGAAGCCACGAGGCTTTTGGGCAAACTGGATGGTATTACCAAACTTTTGCCGGATGCTGACTTTTTCTTGCTCATGTATCTGAGAAAAGATGCTGCTTCTTCCAGCCAGATTGAAGGCACCATGGCCACCATGATGGATGCCATTGAAGCTGAAGTCAAAATAAGTGACCGTATCCCAAAAGATGTTGATGATATATTGTATTATCTCAAGGCGCTCGATTATGGCATGAAACGTGCCAAAGAGGATAATTTTCCCATGGTGCTTCGTTTTATACGCGAACTGCATAAAGAGCTTATGCACAAGGCAAGATCATCTCATTATTCTGATCCCGGTCAATTTCGGAAAAGCCAGAATTGGATAGGCGGAACTCGTCCGGATAATGCTGTTTTTGTTCCACCGCCAGTGCATGAAATGAAGCAAGCATTGGCGGACCTGGAGAAATTCATTAATATAGAAGACGAAATCCCCATAGTGATAAAGGCTGGTTTGGTTCATGCCCAGTTTGAGACCATTCATCCTTTTTTGGATGGCAATGGCAGAACCGGACGAATGCTCATTACCTTTTATTTGTGGAAAGAGCGGTTTTTAGAAAAACCGGTTTTGTTTTTATCAGCGTATTTCAAAAAACACCAGAAACTCTATTACGAAAAGCTGTCAGACTACCATGAAGGCAAAATATATACGTGGCTGGATTTTTATTTGGATGGCGTGATTGAAATTGCCAATGAAGCCATAGACATGGTTGGGAAGATTACTGTGTTGCGTGAAAAAGATATGGTCAAGATACAGGCACTAGGTAAACGTGCATCAGAAAGTGCGGTTGCAGTATTGCCAAAATTGTACGGTCAGCCCATTGTCAATACGGCGCTTGTGCAAAAGTGGACCGGATTCACACGCGCAGGCGCGCAGACTGTTATTGACCGGTTTATTAAAATCGGGATTCTTACCAAAAAAGATGAAGACCAGAAATATGGTCAATCCTACATGTATAAAAAATACCTGGATATTTTTATTTAGTGCGGGGACTAGCACTTATGAATGAAGCGGAAACCAGAGCAGAGCTAATTGATCCCTGGCAGATGCTGCTGAGGCACTTGGCGGGGTGGATATTATTAAAAACACGTTTGTCAATTACCCTGCGGCAAGCCGCAGGGCATGTTAAGGTGACCCTCACCCTTTATCCCTCTCCAAAGGGAGAGGGTATGCGGTATTCCCGTGGCAAGCCACGGGGCATTACCTGTATGTGGTAAATTTTCAGCAGTATTTATATGAAGGATAAAATATCGTAAAACTGAACTGTGCTTCCTGATACGAGCAGGTGTATATGCATAAAATATCAAAGGATCATTCGTATGCAAAATCTTCATTTTGCCGACCGGATTGAGCAAATTGATTTTGAAAAGGCAACCGAATTGCTCGCCCGTGAACATTGGTGCAAAGGTATTACGCAAAATGAGGTGCGCTATGCTGCCAAGCATTCGGCCTTAGTTGTGGGGGCCTATCTGGATTCAACGCTGGTTGGATATTTGCGCGTGGTTTCAGATCAGGTTTGTTTTGCTTATATCATGGATGTGGTGGTTGAGGAGAATCGGCGTAAGCAAGGGATCGGTCAGAGTATGGTACGCTTTACCTTGGATCACAAAAAATTAAGACTGGTCTATCAGTGGATGTTGCGCACGCCGGATGCTCAAGGCGTGTATGAGAAAGTGGGTTTTCGGCCTATTGTGAATTCCTCGCAGTGGATGCTGATCCAGGAAAACCGGCCCTGCCGGAATACCTTTGACTCTTCCTGAAGATCACAGAGGAATAAAATTAAGAGAAATTATTATGCTTCCATTTTTCCTGTTGACTACGGCCTGAAAGCTTTGCTATGATGCTGCCCGATTATGTCGGAAACAGTATAGCCATACTTTCATATCTATAGGTTGTATTTCTCGCTGTTTGATTACTCCACATCTATGAAAAATACTGTCCTGAGACATATTAAGCAATTATAAAATTTCAACGAGGAGAAGAAAAGATGAGTCTGGAAATGATGCTGTACATTACTCCTGCTGCCGGTGTGTTGGCTTTGCTGTTCGCGTATTTTAAAGCCAAACAAGTGAATAAGGCTGACAGCGGGACTGAAAAAATGGTTGAGATTGGCGGACATATTCGCGAAGGCGCCATGGCGTTTTTAGGCCGCGAATATAAAGTGTTGGCAGTTTTTGTGGGTTGTGTGGCCGTGCTCTTGGCACTAGCCAATGCGGGCATGGAAGGTTCCAGCTGGATGGTTGGACTTTCTTTTGTGGTCGGAGCCATATGTTCCGGTCTGGCAGGTTTCTTTGGCATGCGCGTGGCTACGGCAGCCAATTACCGTACAGCCTCCGCAGCGCGAAAGAGCTTGAATGCCGCCTTGGAAGTTGCCTTCAGCGGCGGCGCTGTTATGGGCATGAGCGTGGTTGGTCTGGCTACTTTGGGACTCGGACTTCTCTTGCTTATTTATTGCAACATCTGGAATTTTACAGGCAATGAAACCTCCATTGTTATTAATACCATAGCCGGGTTTTCATTGGGCGCCAGCTCAATAGCTCTGTTTGCCCGTGTGGGCGGCGGTATTTACACCAAAGCCGCGGATGTGGGCGCTGACCTGGTCGGTAAAGTTGAAGCTGGTATTCCGGAAGATGATCCGCGCAATCCCGCAACCATCGCGGACAATGTCGGCGATAATGTGGGTGATGTGGCCGGCATGGGTGCGGATCTTTTTGAATCCTATGTTGGATCCATTATCGGTGCTATGGTCTTGGGCGCAATTTGGATTCCTGCCATTGCCGCCGAACCGGGCGGCGCGGGTATGAAGTTCAATGCGATTATGCTGCCCTTGATTATTGCGGCAGCCGGAATTATTATTTCCATTTTAGGTACCTTCTTCGTGCGTACCAAAGAAGGCGGCAACCCGCAGGCTGCGTTAAATACCGGAACTTTTTTAACAGCCGGTTTGATGGCAGTATTAACTATAGTGCTGATCAAAGTAATGCTGCCTGCCAAATTCACTGTTTCCGGAACCACTTTTTACTGGTGGGGCATTGCTTTGGCCACAGTGGTTGGTCTGGCGGCCGGTTTGATTATTGCCGGTGTGACGGAATACTATACCGCGGAGAATCGAAAACCAGCCCGTAGTATTGCCGATGCTTCGGAAACCGGTAGTGCAACAAATATCATTAAGGGTCTGGCTATTGGTATGAACTCCACCGCTATTCCATTGATCGTTATTGCAGTGGCTATTGTGGTGGCCTTTAAACTGGCTGGTCTGTACGGAATTGCCATTGCTGCTTTAGGAATGCTTTCCACTACGGGTATTCAGTTGGCAGTTGACGCCTACGGTCCGATTGCAGACAATGCCGGCGGTATTGCCGAAATGGCTAAGCTGCCCAAAGAGGTTCGTGCGCGCACGGATAAACTGGATGCAGTGGGAAATACCACGGCAGCGATTGGTAAAGGTTTTGCCATTGGTTCGGCTGCCTTGACCGCGTTGGCGCTTTTCTCTGCTTTTCGTACCCAGGTGGGGTTAACTACTATTGATATTTCCGATCCAGTGGTTATGGCCGGATTGTTTGTGGGCGGCATGCTGCCTTTTCTTTTCAGCTCATTTGCCATGAATGCTGTGGGCCGCGCAGCTAAGGCCATGATTGAAGAGGTTCGTCGTCAGTTTAAGAACATTCCCGGTTTAATGGAAGGCAAAGCCCAAGCTGAATATGCCAAATGCGTGGAAATTTCTACTGACGCTGCGATTAGAGAAATGGTTATGCCCGGACTTCTAGCTGTCTGTGTTCCGGTGATTGTTGGTTTTGTCAGCCTCCGTGCCCTGGGCGGACTTTTAGCGGGGGTTACAGTGTGTGGTGTGTTGATGGCAATATTTATGTCCAATGCCGGTGGCGCATGGGACAACGCTAAAAAACACATTGAAGGCGGCGCGCACGGCGGCAAAGGTTCGGATGCGCACAAAGCAGCGGTAGTAGGTGATACGGTTGGTGATCCGTTCAAAGACACAGCCGGTCCGTCCTTAAATATTTTAATTAAGTTAATGAGCGTGGTGTCATTAGTCTTGGCGCCTGTCTTTGTCAAATGGGGTAATCTGTTTTTTTAATCGTCGTGTAGAGACGCGATTGACGCCTTGTAGAGACGCGATTAATCGCGTCTCTACAGAAGATTATATAAACCAAGGGATGAGAAATGTTGGGTATACGTATTCGGTTGGTATGTCTGTTACTCTTGGCTTGTCTAATCAGCAGCGTGTGCGTCCAAGCAGAAGAAATCGCCAATACGCCGACTGCGCAGAGTTTGTGGAAAAATGAGGCTATCGGGCAGCTCAATTTAACCCAAAATCGTTTTGATAACTGGTCCCAAGGCGGTGAAAACAGTATTTCCTGGCAATTGGGATTACGGGGTAAAGCGCAATTAAAAACCGGACAGTATCAGTGGACCAATTCGGGAAAAATATCCTATGGTGAGACCCAGACCGGTGGACAGGAATTCCGGAAATCTTCGGATGATATCAAAATAGAAAGTGTTTTTACCTACTCATTGGCAAAGTATCTCAATCCATACCTCAGTCTGAAAGGTGAGACCCAACTAACACCAAGCTATGAATATCAGGACGAAGTAAAAATTCAGATTGCCGATTTTTTGGATCCCGGTTATTTTATCGAGAGTCTGGGCTTAGGCTATGCATTTGATCCGATAGTAGAAACACGCTTGGGTTTGGCAATCAAAGAGAGCATAACCCGGGATTTTCCCGTTCCCTATACGGATGATCCGGATACCGCAGACATTGAAAAAATAAAGGTTGAGGCGGGTTTGGAATCCACTACCGACTTTCGTCTGCAGCTAACCGATATTCTTTTGTTTACTTCAAAGTTGGAATTTTTTTCCAATTTAAAAAGTATGGATACCACGGATGTGCGCTGGGATAATAATTTCACGGCTGCCTTGGCAAAATATATTAATGTGCAGCTGAATGTAGAATTGTTTTACGATCATGATATTTCTGTGCGCCGCCAGCTCAAACAGATTCTCTCTTTAGGCTTGACCTATTCCTTTTTTAATTGATGATTCACAGCTTGCATTTCTGCTTCCAGTTTTTTCGCATCTGCCCGCCGGCCCGTTTTTATTAACAATTGAATATAATTATTAGTAACCTCTTTTCGATGCGGATGATCTGCCGGAAGCGCGTTTTCCTGAATCTTGAGGGCTCGTCGGTACAAGGAGTCGGCTTCTTCCAGACGTCCTTCGTGGATCAGAATGCGAGCCAGCAGATCCAGATCCAACGCAATGCGGGGATGCAATTTCCCCAATTTTTCCTGATGCAGGTGTAAGGCTTGGCGTGCCATTGGTTCAGCCTCCAGGTGGCGCCCGGAGGACAAATACAAGGATGCCAAATTAACCACGGATTGTACATAGTCACTCCGCATGCTCTGGTTCTCCAGAGTTTCTATGATTATGGAACGAATGGAAAGTTCAATGGCTTGATTGATTTTCCCCTGCTTGCGATAGATATTTTCCAGATTATTCAGATACGGTTGCAAAGCCGGGCTGTTATCACCCAGTGTTTTTTCCCGCATGGTCAATACTTCCTCATACAAGGCTTCCGCTTGTTTGTTTTTCTTTTGGGCATCATACACAAAAGCCAGATTGTTCATGGCTTCAGCTAAGAGAAGGGATTCTGTGTCCAGACTCTTTTTAAGCACTGCTAAGGATCGTTTGCCAAACGTTTCCGCTTCCGTGTAATTGCCTTCAAATCGGTAGGTTTCAGAAAGCTGCATGAACAGGAGACCGATTTCCCGGTGCTCAGGTCCGAGTTTCAGTTCTTTAATGGACAGGGCACGAGTTAATAGATTCCGTGCCTTATCATGAGCTCCCAGCATGTTATGCAGAAAAACCAGATTTTTCAAAGAGGTGGCCACATGCAGATGATTGCTGCCAAAGGAGGCTTCCGCATAGGTTAAAGCTTCTTCCGCCAATTTGGTGGCTTCCGTATATTTGCCGGCGTCAAAGAACTTAATGGTTTGACGATTGAGGTGATTCCATTTGCGTATGGGCGAACAACCAAGCAGCAAACTAGTTGTGATCACAAGTAAGAGCAAAGTACTTATCATTCGCTTTATCATTACAGACACTCCTTAAAGCACAAATTTGCGGTTTCTTGCTATACCAGGATTTTGATATAGACCGTATTATCCTTAAGCATAATATCGGCAGAATTGTTGTTTTTATAGATATAATTCGTAACATGTCAGTAAACTGCGCAGTTAAACAAAGATTGTCATTCCCGAGGGTTTAATCGGGAATC
>JAGLMY010000131.1 GCA_023139775.1 bacterium | reverse complement strand
GGAACTGAAAATTTATCAGGATATGGGATTACAGGATTGGAAACAATGGGATGATGCAGCGCAGGAACCGTTCAGCAGTGTAACCAAATATGCCAATTATGGCATTAGACTACAGGAAGAGCTGGAAATAATCGAGCATAGTGAATTGATGCTTGGAGTTGATTATGATTTTTACGGAGGATGGTTTGCAGAAGAACATTATTTGAATAATTTACTGGAAACAAATTTGTACTTTCGTAATACAGCGCCCTATTTAATGGCGGCCTATACTATTGGCGAAACCATCAGTCTGACACCTTCAATTGGCGCGAGATATAATTTTAGCGACTATTTCGAAGATGTGGTTGGCTACCAGGCGGGGTTAAAAGGAGTAATGGCTGCCATTAACCTGACACTATATGCGAATTATTCGCAAGGCTATAATTTGCCGGGTGTTTACAGTGCCATATTATTTGGCGGCGGCCCGGGTGGTAATAGCTGGCAGGATTTGGACGCCGAACAGATCAATCATTTTGAAGCAGGACTGACGCATGCGGTTACTAAAACACTTCGATATCATATTGCTTATTTTCATGATCAGGTAACCTCGGCTTTAAGCGTGGTGCTGCCTCCTCCACCCCCCGCAAGATATGAAAATATCGGCGAGTATGCAGCAAAAGGTATTAATGCTGAAGTACAGATTGTTCCCATTGATAAACTTGATGTTTTTGTGGGAGGCACCTGGACTCAAACAGATCCGGAAGACAGCCCGTATGCGCCGGAATGGACAGTAACTGTGGGACTAAATTATAATCTGAGCGGCTTGGTAAAGTTCGGAGTAATTATGCAAATGACGGCTGATTATTATGCCGGTAATCCCAGAAGCCCACAGCCGAATCAATTAATGGAAAAATATAATTTGGTCAATATGAGAGTCAGTTGTCCCCTAGCCAAAATAATGGCTGCCAAATTAAAGGGAGAAATTTTTATAGCAGTTGAAAATATGTTGAATACCAGCTATGAATTAAAACCGGATTATCCCATGCCGGGCACAACTGTCATGATCGGAACAGATATTAAAATATGAAGAAAATTATAATAACCAAATTATGCTTAATTGTTCTCATATTTTTTACAACCACCTGGAGTAAAATTGAAGCAGGGAATAACCGGCATATAGTTGTTACTACATCAATGCTGAAATGCGCGGCCGCGGAAATCGTTAATCACAGCAGTGGTGATATCGAGATTGTTATGATATTGCCGCCCGGAGCCTGTCCGGGGCATTTTGATCTGAAACCGGATATCCTGCTTAAAATGCGGCGGGCCGCCACCGTTATTCGCCATGGCTATCAGGCTGAACTTGAAAACAAACTGAAACAGTTGGGCGCTGATAAGGTAAAATTAATAACCGTTGAAACTCCGGGAAGTTTGGTCATTCCGGATAATTATGAAAAGCTGATAGATCAGATAACCGATGTGTTATGTCGGGAATATCCGGATAAAAAACAGGAACTGGTTAATAATAAACAGACCAGCCTCAATAAAATCAAAAAAATAAAAAAAGAAATAATGGAAGAATGCTATCTTTGGAAAGATCAGCCTGTTATTGCGGCCTTTCATCAGAAACAATTTGCAGTTTATTTGGGCCTGGAAGTTGTCGGTGTATTGAAAAGAGCGGAAGAAATGACGCCGCTTGATCTGAAAAAACTTATGCGGACAAAAGCGGCAATGATTATCGGCAATTATCAGAGCGGAGCCGAGTCTGCTAAAGCGTTAAGTAAACGGATGAATCTGCCGGTGGCGATATTAAGCAATTTTCCGGACACCCAAGGCTATGGCCAAGGCTATGAAAAACTGGTCAGAGGTAATATTGAGAAAATAAACCAAGCCTGGAAAAAAAAGTGATACAGTTAAAAGATGTCGCGGTAATTAGAGATAAAAAAACAATTTTAGGTCCGCTGTCGTTTGCTGTTAAAGAGAAAGATTTTGTCGGTATTATCGGTCCGAATGGGGCGGGAAAAAGCACCCTGCTTAATCTGTTGCTTGGTTTGGAACCGATTACTCGCGGTTCGTTACAGATCCTGGGACATGAATTCTCAGGTTCGAATAAAGCGTTTAGAATGGCAAGGAAAAAAATAGGCGTGCTTTTTCAGGATCTCAACTATCAGCCGGATGTGCCTTTGTTGGTTGAAGAAGTCGTTTATTTTGGACGCGGTGGATTGTCTGTTTTTGATTCTGCCGACACTATTCAGGATAATGAGATTGTGCAACAGGCTATGGAAAAGTTAGGTCTTTGTCATTTAAGTAAAAGATTGTATCGGGATCTGTCCGGCGGTGAAAAACAAAAAGTGCAGTTGGCCAGGCTATTGGCGCAGAAATCTTCACTGGTATTACTGGATGAACCAACAGCCGGTCTGGATCTGGATTGGCAGGAACGCTTGACGCAGATCGTAGAGGAAATCTTTCATAGTGAATCCAAAACCATAGTTATGGTGACCCATGAGGTAGATAAATTGCCGGCCTGCTGCAATAAACTTTTAATGCTGAAAAAAGGAAAGCTGTTACTAAGCGGAAATCCGAAGGAAATATGCCGGCCTGAAATACTGAGCGAATTATACGGATGCCATATGGAGGTGGTTGTTCGCGGTAATAGAATCCACGCCTTTAGTCAGGGAACAAGAGTAAAACCATGGATGTCTTAATAGCATTTTCGCCGGTAATCATAGCAGCTGTTTTAGGCGGCGCTTCGGCGGGCGTGGTTGGTGTTTATGTGATTGGCATGCGTATGCCGTTTATTACCATTGCCTCAGCCCATGCCGCTTTAGCCGGTGCGGTAGGCGGTAACCTGCTGGGCGTTAATCCGGTTTTAACCGGATTTTTGGGAGCCTTAGTAGGCGCAATTATTTTAGGAATAATCACACGCAATCATAATTTTGATCCCAATGCCGCCTTAGGGACGATATTTTCACTTATGCTGGGGTTGGCCTTTTTGGGAATCGGTTTAAGTCCGGGTCCGAAAACAGCGGCATTGAGCTTTATGTGGGGCAATTTATTATTTGTTACTGCCGATCAATTATGGCTGATGCTGCTGGTATTTGTGCTGCTGATACTGTTTATAATAGTATTCAATAAATCATTGAAACTCCTGTTGTTTAGCCGTCAGCTGGCAGTTGTTCGTATTCCGGCTGATACCCTGTTTCTATTATTACTATTAGTGGAAGCCAGTGTTATAACCATTAATCTGCAGGTTGTGGGCGGACTGTTGTTATACAGTCTGATATGTAATCCGGCTATTGCAGCTTTGAAGATTGCCCGCAGTTATAAAAGCGCTTTGGTTGTCGGCGGCATTATCGGTGTGATAAGTGCGGTAGGCGGATTTGTCTTTTCCTATATGCTGAATTGGCCGGTAGGCGCCTGCATTGTTCTGTTTTCCAGTGTGATTGTATTTGGTGTTATGAGTGTGAAGAAATTTCAAGTTACCGGGAGAAATTATGCTTGAAGAGAAAATAATGAAAAAGTATTTTGATCAATGCGTAGAACGAAGTTTAATGGTTGAATTTGAGCCGGAAGAAAAAGAGGGTGTTGGAAAATTGCTGTCCAGATGGCAAATAAAAGCCGATGACAAAATATTGGAGCCGGGTTGCGGGTCCGGGCGGCTGACAAAAGTCACAGCCAAACAGATTGGTTCCCAAGGTGAAATCCTGGGTATGGATCTTTCGGAAGGAATGATTGGACGAGCCAAGCTGCATCGATTGCCGAATAATATTGAGTTCAGAGTGGGCACGGTGCGCGCTATTCCAAAACCGGAGGAATGGTTTGATAAAATCATATGTTTCAATGTGTTTCCGCATTTTGCGGATTTGGTTAAAATATTTTCGGAGTTTGCCAGAGTTCTTAAATCAGGCGGCGAATTATGGATCAATCATTTGAAAAGCCGGGAAAAAATCAATTCATTTCATGAACGGTTGGGACCGGAAGTTAATAAACACAGTATTCCTGAGAATGAAGAAGTAATAAAAATGATTGCCGGCGCCGGCTTTGAAATAATGATTTTTGAGAACAATGAAAATGGTTATTGTGTAAAAGCAATTCGAGTCAGAAATTTGTCCAATTGATTGGCAAAGGCTTGGCGGTCTTTGAGAGTGAAGGGAGCAGGGCCGCCGGTTATGATATCATTGCTGCGTAAGTGATCCATGAGATTGCGGACAGCCAAGCGCTGCTTGATGGTCTCGCGGGTATGGAAATCACCGCGTGGATCCAAGGCAAAGGCTCCTTTGGCTACCACCCGGTCTGCCAGCGGGATATCTGCTGTGATCACCAAATCACCGTTTTCAACCAATTCCACAATTTTATCATCTGCCACATCCGGTCCTTCCGGCACATCAATACAGCGTATGTTAGGAGCGTCAGAGACCTTTAAATTCAGATTGGAAACCATGATCAGTTGAATATTTATTCTGGCCACAGCCCGGTAGATGATCTCTTTGATGACCCTGGGGCAGGCGTCCGCATCAACATATAAAAGCATGGGAAAAGAGTGCTCCTTACGCAATGGCAATGAGTTATACTGTACCTGATTATAAGCTGAAAAGCAAATTGAACCGTAAGGCAAACCATAATTTAATAAAAAACCGTTCTGTCAAATAAAAGGGTCAGCTATACTGATTGGCATGCGAACCTACCGGAAGTTAGAGCGAAAATCGTCAAGGGGCTTAAAGAGAATGGAACGGATGATTATATCCTCAAACCGTTTGATCCGGATGAGCTGCTGGAAAAAGTAAAAGAGATCATAGGGTCTTCGAGTAGTTGCTATTACTATTCAAATTATCGCCAAATAAATAATAAGCAGAATATACCGATACATCCGGCAGACAACAGAATAAAGAGAACAATGCCTTTAGTCAGTTCCAGCAGCGAATTTTTTTTATTAGCAGGCATACTGGAAATTAATATGGAATCCAAATCCACCTTCGCGATCATGCCATCGGTCTGTTGCTTGGTTTCACATTGTGTGCGCATGGCTGTCACCTTCCTGACAAAATGACCTTGTAAGTAACTCTTTCTTTCCGTGCTTACTATACTCTTTTTGGGGAGGTAAAAGATACTAAAAATGTCACAAATATGTAATTTAATTATTTTGAAGAATCGGATTGACATTTTCAGGAAAACCGCTTAAAGTTAGATATATCTAACAAAAGAGGCGATTGTATGACAACAATCAAAGCATTAACCGGAAGCCTGGAAGACTATTTGGAAGCTATTTATCATCTGCTCCATCAGGAGAACAAAGCCAGAGTGAAAGATGTGGCTGATCATTTGCAGGTTAAAAAATCGTCGGTTACTGTGGCGCTGCGTGCTTTGGCTAAACAAAAATTAATTAATTATGCTCCTTATGGAGAAGTCACACTTACGTTGCTGGGAGAGAAAACGGCTGAAGATGTAGTGCGGCGGCATGAAACCTTGAAAGAGTTTTTTATCACGGTATTGGATGTGGATGCCAAACAAGCGGAAGACACAGCGTGTAAAATGGAACATGTGTTGTCCAAGGAGATGACCGATAAGTTTATTCAGTTTATGGAGTTTATTGATATTTGTCCCCGCACGGGACAAGACTGGGTAGAGAAATTTCATAACTACTGCGGGGAAAAACATGCGTCTGGTGATTGTAAGGGATGCTTAAATGAGGTCAAGGAGAAAATACGTTTACTTCCTTCGGTCAAAACCAAGGAAGAAACCCTGTGTGCGCTAAGTTCATTAAAACCGGGTGAGAAAGCGGAGGTTGTAAAAATACAGCACAAAGGAACATTCCGTAAACGTATTTTGGAAATGGGCGTGACCACAGGCGCGGTGTTGATGGTTGAACGGATGGCGCCCTTGGGTGATCCGGTGGATATTAAAATACGTGGATATCATCTCTCATTGAGAAAAGAAGAGACCAAGAATATTCTGGTGAAAATATTAAGATGAACAATGTTGTTGTAGGGAACAGTCCCCCAACCGGAATGCATGTAGGGAACGGTCGCGACCGTTCCCTACAAAAAGAAAAAGGTGTCATATGATGAAAAACCAATTAACTATAGCTTTGGCCGGCAATCCGAATTCCGGCAAAACCTCTTTGTTTAACTTTTTGACCGGGGCCAATCAAAAAGTAGCTAATTATCCGGGCGTAACAGTAGAGAAAAAAGAGGGGAAGTTTAAATACCGGGAATGGGAAATTCGCGTGGTGGATCTGCCGGGGATTTACAGTTTGACTGCCCAATCGCTGGATGAGAAAGTAGCCCGTCAATTTCTTTTGGAAGAAAAACCGGATGTGGTGGTGGATGTGCTGGATTTGACCAATCTGGAACGTAATTTGTATTTGGCCACTCAACTGATGGAAATGAAGGTGCCTTTAGTACTGGCCATGAACATGAGTGATGTGGCCAAACGAAAAGGAGTTTATTATGATTTCAAGCAGCTGGAGCGTTTGTTTAATGTGACCATTGTTCCGACGGTAGGAAGTAAGGGGCAGGGGATGGATGCTTTAAAAGCAGCGATCATCAGCCGTCTGGAATGCACGGAAGCGTGTGATACTCCGGTGGTTCGCTATAGTCATGACATTGAGAAGGCCGTGGAGAAAATCCAAACCATACTGGAAAAGGAAAAAGCAGTGCCGGAAGATATGGATCCGCGTTGGATTGCGGTAAAACTATTGGAAACGGATACGGAAATTCAGGATAAAATTAACGCCAAGTCAGTTCTGCAGACAGCGGATCTTGCAATTCGCCATTTGCAGAAGCTGACTCATGACCCGGCATATGTCTTAATTGCCGAAGCGCGTTATGGTTTTATCTCAGGCGCGTGTCAGGAAGCCATTATGACTTCCGCGGAAATTCGTCATGATTTTTCTGATAAAGTGGATGCTGTTGTGGCTAATCGTGTGCTTGGTTTTCCTATTTTTCTATTAATCATGTATCTTATTTTTCAGCTAACCTTTAGTTTAGGTGAAGCGCCGATGGGATGGATAGAAGGTTTTTTTGGATGGTTGGGAAGTGTTGTAAGCAGCTGGTGGCCCACAGGATCAGATGGTCTTTTGAAGTCCCTTCTGATTGACGGTATTATTGGCGGGGTAGGAGGCGTGCTGGTTTTTTTACCCAATATTGTTTTATTATTTCTGGGAATATCCTTATTGGAAGACTCCGGCTACATGTCACGGGCAGCTTTTATTGTTGATAAATTAATGCATAAAATCGGGCTACACGGCAAAAGCTGTATTCCCATGATTATTGGTTTTGGGTGTACGGTACCGGCGATTATGGCCACGCGTACCATGGAGAATAGACGTGATCGATTAATCACCATGATGATACTACCACTCATGAGTTGTGGTGCCAGGTTACCTATTTATGCGCTCATTGCACCGGTATTTTTTCCGGGTCTGTGGACAGCGCGTGTCGTGATGATGTTATACTTGATCGGTATAATTATTGCGCTGGCCGGAGCCAAATTGTTGAGTATTACGGTTTTTAAAGGAGAGTCAGCTCCTTTTGTAATGGAGCTGCCCCCTTACCGGCTGCCAACCATGCGCAGTATTTTTCTGCATATGTGGGAGAAATCATGGCTCTATTTAAAAAAAGCCGGGACGGTTATTTTGGCGGTGTCAGTTATTCTTTGGGCGCTGGCGGTTTTTCCGAAATCACAGGAAACACCTGTTGAAGTTGTACAGTCTTCGGTTGTTGCGACAGATGTTACCGGACCGGACAAGGCTTTGGCAACCGGTGTAGCAGAAGCGGATGCTTTGAAACGATCTTATATTGGCCGCATTGGCGGCGTTATTGCGCCTATTTTCAAACCTTTAGGATTTGATTGGCGTATTTCGACGGCAATGTTAGGTTCCTTTGCGGCTAAAGAAGTGTTTGTGGCACAAATGGGTATTGTTTTTTCATTAGGTGAGGTAGATGAAGAATCAACAACACTTCGTCAAAAATTAAAAAAGAATTATTCGCCGCTGGTTGCCTTTTGTATGATGCTTTTCATGCTTATTGCAACGCCATGTATTGCGACAGTTATCATAACTCGCAAAGAAAGCGGGTCCTGGAAATGGGCCTTGGCACAATTTGGGGGTCTGACAGCGGTCGCTTATGTTTTGACATTGCTGGTCTATCAAACGGGTTCGTGGTTGGGGCTGGGCTTCTAGGGAAGAGGAGCGAGGCAACGGTTCAGCCGGGAGAAAGATGAAATGGAATATATCGTGGTGTTTGTTGTTGGATGCGCGGCCGCCTATTTGTTTTGGCGCCTGCTTTCGAAACCGAAGCCGGCACAGTGCGTATCAGCCTGTTTAGGGTGCGCAAAAAATAAATCCTGTATACGTTGTGAATGAACGGTGGCGCGGTTTATGAAAGGAAAAAACTGATGAAAAAAACAGAACGCGTATTATTTTATGATGCTAAACCGTATGACCGGGAATATTTTGACCGGCACAACCGGGAAAAATACCGGTTTGAGATTAAATATTTTCCCGGTCATTTGAACCGGGATACCGCCGGTTTGGCTGCCGGCTATGCTGTGGTTTGTGTATTTGTTAATGATCAAGTGGATCAACCGGTCATTCAGACGTTGAAAAAGCAAGGGGTAAAACTGATTGCCTTGCGCAGCGCCGGATACAACCATGTGGATCTGAAGGCCGCGTTCGGCAACATCCATGTGGTTCGCGTGCCGGGATATTCGCCCTATGCTGTGGCGGAGCACGCAGTGGGGTTAATGCTCTGCCTGGACCGGAAACTACATAAGGCCTACAACCGTACACGGGACGGCAATTTTTCCCTGGACGGGTTGTTGGGTTCCGGTATGCACGGAAAAACTGCGGGAGTGATTGGAACCGGAAAAATCGGGCGCTGCTTGATCTCGATTTTAAAAGGATTTGGGATGGACGTATTGGCGCATGATAAAATGCCGGACCGGAAATATGCTGATCAGAGCGGTATACGCTTTACGGATCTGGAAACCATCTATGCGCAGTCGGACATCATCTCCCTGAATTGTCCGTTAACACCTGAGACACAGCACATGATCAATGAAAAGAGTATTGCCGGAATGAAAGATCGAGTGATGATTATCAACACCGGTCGCGGAAAATTGATTAAAACCGAGGCGCTGATCAGCGGCTTGAAAAGCGGGAAAATCGGGGCAGCCGGACTGGATGTGTATGAAGAGGAAAGTGAATATTTCTTTGAGGATTTTTCCAATTCCATGATTGGCGATGACATCCTGGCGAGATTGCTTACGTTTCCCAATGTGTTGATTACTTCCCATCAGGCCTTTTTTACCCGTGAAGCGCTTTCCAATATCGCGGAAACGACTCTGGAAAACATACAGGAATATTCAGAAGGCGGCTATTTGAAAAACGAGGTTTGTTATCAATGTGAGGCTGACTGTAAAAAAGAGAGTAAGCAACGGTGTTTTGAATTGGATGGTTAAATAATAGAAGTTGAATAGCGTTATCACTGTTCAATTCAAATTCAGCCGGGAACCGGCTTGACAATCATGTAAATTTTGCTTATTCTAAAAACTAATTCGTGAAAATTCTTAATAAATGGAGATGACCTATGCAAAAAAAATATATGCGTTTTCTCTGGATGTTACTGATGAGCTTTGCCATCACGATCTCAACGGGTTCTGTTTTTGCCGGAGAATTCAATTGGAACCAATGGAAGGGTCCTGACCAAAATGGTATTTCCCAGGAAACCAATTGGGATGCCCAAGCCTTGAAAAAACCCTTGAAAATAAATTGGAAGAAAAATGTCGGTCTTGGTTATTCAAGTGTCGCGGTCTTTGGAGAGTACGTGTACACCATGGGGTACAACAAGCGGAAAAAGAAAAATACCCTGTATTGCCTGGATGTTAAGACCGGCAAAGAAATTTGGAAATATTCCATTAAGGCCACCAAGGGTATATACGAAGGACCAAAATCCACGCCGGTGGTGGACGCTGGATATGTTTATAGTTTCAGTCAGGACGGCGATATTCTCTGTAATGATGCCAAGACCGGTAAAATGATCTGGAAAAAGCAGGCTATAAAGGAATTCGGAGCTAAGGTATTGCGCTGGCGCCTATCGACTTCCGTGCTGATCGAGGGGGATATGGCTATACTGAATGTCTGTGAATCCGGCCTGGCGCTTAATAAAAAAACCGGCAAGTTGATCTGGAAAAGCAATCCCGGCCAAGGAAACTACACGACTCCGGTCAGCTTTGATATTGGCGAAGAGAAGGTTTTGGCCATATATGGGCAAAAGCACCTCTTCGCTGTTTCGGCCACAACCGGAAAAGTGAAATGGTCATTCCCGTGGAAAACCCGATATAACATTATTGCTGCTGATCCGGTGATTGTGGGACAACGGATTTTTATCTCCACCGGCTATGGAATTGGTTGCGCGCTGATTGATTTTTCCTCAGGCCGACCCAAAGCAGTGTGGCAGCATAAAGAGGTGAGTACTCATTTTTCGACAGCCATAGTTATTGACGGGTATCTCTATGCGGTTGACGGCAATGCCGGAACCGATGCCAGTATCAAATGCCTGGATCTCAAGGATGGCTCGGTACAATGGAGCCAGGAGCTGGGTTTTGGCAATATGATTGCGGCCAATGACAATCTTGTTTTTTTAAATGAGCAGGGCTCGCTCTATATAGTCAAAGCGGATCCGAAAAAATACACACTGGTTTCTTCCCAGGAGGAAGTGCTCGGGAGCACCTGCTGGACAGCGCCGGTATTGTGCAATGCCAATTTATATGTGAAAAACAATAAGGGTGATCTGGTCAGCCTGGACCTGGCAAAATAAAAATTCACCGGCTCATGCCTGTGGATTTTTATCCCTGAAGAAAGCATGCATTTTTAATCATTGATACATAAAATTTGCTCGAGAATTAATTTTTTATCATCGCGGAAAATAATAGGCGGTTAATATGTCCGATCATAGTCATTGCAACAGTTGGTGTGTTTGTTTTAGTCGTGCTTAAAAGAAGGTATGCGATGAAAACATTTCTTGCTATTACAGCAGTTATGCTATTGGTTTTGCTCGCAATGAATACGAATATTGGAATAAACAGCTGGTTATTGTTAATAGAAAAAGAAAATTATATACCTCATGAGTCAAATATCTTCCATTTCCGACCGACTGTGATGAATACAGGATCAGGGGATTGGTGGATTTACGGGGAAGATGATAAATATTATTATTATTTTTTTGGAGGGGGAAAGTATAATTCCCTAATAAAAGAAGAAGCAAGAAAGATTGATGGCTTTAGTCCTATAGATGTGGAAACCTGGCCGGTATTGGAAATTAAGCAGAAATAATAGTAGTCAACGGAGACATTGTGATCTTCCTCCAAAAAAGTGGACACGCAGATACGATAATATAAAATCTTACAGGGATGATCCACTACGTCCCCTTATCAACGTCCTGCCATTTTCAGAATTGACGAGATACCATAATATATGGTAATATTACCAATAAATATGGTTATAGGAGACTTGCCATGTTTGAGGCTTTATTTGGCAACGCAACGATTGAAAAAGTCCTGTTTTTTCTCTGGCGTCACAAGCAGGGTTACCCCAAGGGGATGTCTGAACGGTTCGGCTTGCCCATTAATGCCGTGCAGCAGCAGTTAAAACGCCTGGAGATTGGCAATGTCGTAGTCAGCCGCAAATTTGGACGGACTCGGGTCTATGAATTCAATCCCAGATATCCTTTACTGCGCGAGATGCAACGCCTGCTGGAAAAAGCTTTTTCCTACCTGCCGGAGGACCAACTTGAAAAATATTTCACAGTCAGGACACGGCCCCGGCGCCCAGGCAAACCGCTATGAATTTTTCCTGGAAAACATTAACGCTAAAGCAACTAGCGGCTATTGTGGGAAAGACCTTGCGAGCGCACGGTATTGAAGCCGTTCTTGTCGGCGGAGCTTGTGTCTCGATTTACAGCCGGAATCAATATGTTTCTAAAGATATGGATATGATTACTTATGTGTCTATGCCGGCGGTCAGAGACGCACTGCGTATTCTGGGATTCGAGCCCAAGAGCAGCCGTCATTTTGAAAGGAAGGATTGCCCTTTTTATATCGAATTTGTTGCTCCGCCGGTAACCATAGGGGATAAAGTAATAACTGTTTTTAGAGAGATGAGAACTTCGTTGGGCAAAATCAAACTACTTACGCCAACCGATTGTGTAAAAGATCGTCTGGCAGCTTATTTTTATTGGGATGATTATCAGGCTTTTAATCAAGCACTCCTGGTAGCTGGAAATCATAAGATTGTTTGGCGGGATGTGCGTGCCTGGGCATTAAAAGAAAATCATCTAAAAAAGTATCAGCAATTTATCACTCGATTTAAAACCAAGTGTGAATAGCATTAAGAGATAATTTAGATGGTGATACGGTTTCAGTCCGTTGGCCTTAACGTTTTCCACCAAGCTGTAAAGACAGGCGTTGGGTAAGCATCAAAATAATCGCCGCTGTGCTCCCCTCGTCCTGCATTTGTGCGGGGCGAGGGCCGGGGTGAGGGGCACTGCTAATATTTTTCAGGTTTTCCACTTTGACTTCGGTGGGCAGCAGTTGGCACAATGCGGCCGGTGTAGTGGCTGCCGGCAATTGCGGGAAAAGGTAATTTAGGTAGTAGAACGCGCGGATCAGCGCGGGAAGAATCGAAAGCACAGTAAGGATAGTGTAACAAATTTCTATAAACTATTTTTGATTATCTTCAAAAATAAATTTATTAATTTCAGGATCAGCCATAAGCTGCTCTAGTGCTTTGTCATCAAGATCAGTGTGACTTATGACTGTAATATTTTTAGTTGACTGAGAGGTCTCTAGTAAATATAGAGAAGAGATCGTAATAGTAAAGGCTATTACACAAAATAAAATGGCCGCCCATAGTGATGAAAAAACAGAAAACTTTTTCCACATTTTTTCACAATGGACCTTTTTTCTATAAAAATCATAATTAGCGAATATTCCGCACAATGCAGATAGCGGTATGGCGTATACAATGTTAGGCAAGGTTAAAGCTGTAAAAAATCGAAACAACTCCAATATAATGACCATCAGAAAACCTATCCCTAACAACACTAATGCTTTTTCCGGCATTTTTTTGACAAAATAATAAAAAGGAGAAAATATAAATGCTAAAGAATTAAACATTATTAAATTTCTTTGCTTAGGTTCTATACCGTTATAATTGATATTACTGTAACCCTTATTGGCGCCTGCTTTCTCAAATATTTCGAATTTTCTTTTCCATTTTTCATTTACATCAAGTTGGTCAATATTCATTGTTTTTATTCACCGTGTTTTATATTTTGGGGTTTACAATTTATTTTGATCAGACTACAACCTTGCTATCATTATAATTCATTTTTCCTAAGACTATGTTTAGTGATTTTTAATGACTTGTCAAGATTTTAATCCGGCGCCTGCTGCAGCGGTACTGTGAATATCAATTACAAAAGCCAGGTGAGTTAAAGAAGGAATGCAAAATCAGATTTTGGTGCAAAATTCAGGTAATAAGTTAACTCCGGCACCCATAACACACTATCGCTCGGCAATGAGACCCATACTAAGACAAGTGGAAATGGCAATTGCAAGGTGGGCCATGCGCAAGTACAAAAAGTTGCATCGCAAACTAGTAACAGCAACAAGATGGCTGCGCTCAATATGGCGAAGAAAACCTAACCAATTTGCCCACTGGGCTTGGAGCATCAGATAGACTGAACAGTAAGAGCCGTATGAATCGAGAGATTCAAGTACGGTTCTGTGAGAGCCTGGATGTGAGATTCCTCTGGGCTACTCGACCCTAGCACTTGATTTTGAAGATGAATTATAGGTTGAGAAATACCTTGTTTTTTTGCCCGAATGTTTGAATTCCTGTTAGTATTCATGAATAAAGCCATACCATGAGGTGAGATTGTATGTCTAAGCCCTTTGATTATACCATCGCCGTTGGTGGAGAAGCCGGCCAAGGTATGCTGACCTTGGGACTGCTTTTAACCAAATCCCTGCTTAAAGCCGGATATTATGTATCTACCTTGCAGTCCTACCAATCACGCATACGGGGAGGACACAATTATTTTCAAGTGCGCGTGTCTTCCGAACCCATACATAGCATGATCTCAAGAATTGATATATTGGTTGCGTTGGACAAAAACACGCTGCAACTTCATTGTGATGAACTGACAGCAGATAGTGTAGTGCTCTATAATCAGGAGAGGATGCAAACTGCAGAAGTGTGCGGCGCAACACTCGGACTGGAGATATCCAAATTGTATCCTGCGGCCAAAAGCAAAGAGGTGTTGGCAAACAGCATTTATCTGGGCGTGCTGGCAGCGCTTATGCAGTGTCCTTTGTCTGCCATGAAATCAGTGATTACCCGGACCCTGGCGAAAAAAGGGGAAGACATTATCCGTCAAAATTATGCTGCCCTGGATGCCGGCTGGGAGTATTTGGAAACCCAACTGGCGTGGAAAGAAAAATATTTGGCACCCGTACCAGCCAAGGCACAAGCTTCGCTGACAGTACATGGAAACCAGGCCATTGCCCTGGGTGCAATGGCGGCCGGTTGTAAATTTTATTCTGCCTATCCCATGACCCCGTCGACCGGTGTGATGGAGACCATGGCGCAATTCATGGATCAGACCGGTGTGGTGGTAGAGCAAGCAGAAGATGAGATTGCAGCTTTGAATATGGTTTTGGGCGCGACCTATGCCGGAACACGAGCCATGACCGGGACTTCCGGCGGTGGTTTTGCTCTGATGGTAGAAACAGTAAGTCTGACCGGCATTATTGAGTGCCCGGCGGTGATTGTGAATTCGCAGCGTCCAGGACCAGCCACAGGTTTGCCGACTCGGACCGAGCAGGCAGATCTGGAAATGGCTATTTATGCCGGTCATGGTGAGTTTCCAAAAGTCGTGCTTAGTCCCGGGAATCACCAGGATTGTTTTGATTTAACCAGGCATGCATTTAATCTGGCCGATGAGTATCAAATTCCGGTCATTGTCCTGACCGATCAATACCTGGCAGATTGGTTTACCAATGTAAAACCATTTGATCTCTCGCAGGTGGGTATCAAGCGCGGGAAAATTGTTATTCCTGATTCAGATTATATCCGTTATCAGATTACTGAGGACGGAATCTCACCGCGAGGTATTCCGGGTAAGGGCGAAGGTGTGGTCATTGTGGATAGTGATGAGCATACGGAAGATGGGCATTTGACTGAGGATCTGGATGTGCGAGTACAAATGAACGAGAAACGGTTGAGAAAAATGGAGGCACTCAAGCAGCATATGCTCATGCCGGAAGTGATCGGTGAGGGAGATGAGTGCGCGCTTGTGTGTTGGGGTTCGTCCTATGGTCCGTGTCTGGATGTGGTACGGGCCTTGCAAGCCCGTGGGGGGGCCATCAGTCTCATTTATTTCAAACAGGTCTGGCCTTTGGATGAAACCAGAATCAGCAGTCTGTTGTCAGGTTATAAGAAACTGATCCTGGTTGAGGGTAATGCCACCGGACAACTGGGACATGTATTACGGGGTTCAACGTCGATATGTATTGAAAATGCGATTCATCGCTATGATGGGAAGCCTTTCTTGTTTGATGAATTGCAAGAGCAAGTGGCAGTCCGATTGGAGGTGAAATAAATGGTCACGCAAACGGATTTTAACAGTATACAGCCGGCTTGGTGTCCGGGTTGCGGTGATTTTGGAATTCTTAACGCCTTGAAAAAAGCTCTGGTCAAATTGGAAAAAAAGCCAAATCAGGTTTTGCTCTGTTCCGGCATTGGTCAAGCAGCCAAATTGCCGCACTATCTGAAATGCAATGTGTTTAATGGTCTGCACGGCCGCGGTTTGCCGGCAGCACAAGGCGCTAAAATTGTGAATAGGGATTTAACGGTTATCGCGGTAGGCGGGGATGGTGACATGTACGGTGAAGGAGGCAATCATTTTATTCATGCCATGCGCCGTAATTTGGACATTACGCTTTTGGTACATGATAATAGGATCTATGGCTTGACCAAAGGACAAGCCTCGCCAACTTCGGATCTGGGCATGAAAACCAAGATACAACCGCACGGGGTGAGCAATACGCCCTTGAATCCGATTGCCTTGGCAGTAAGCCAGAGCTGTTCTTTTGTAGCGCGGGCGTATTCCGGGAATATTGAGCACTTAACTGAAATGATCCAATTGGGGATAAAAAACAAGGGATTTTCGTTAATTGATATTTTGCAACCCTGTGTCTCATTCAATAAGGTGAATACCCACGCGTGGTACAAAGAACGGGTCTATGATATCCAGAGTCAGGACTTGCACTATGATCCAACCAACATGCCTGCTGCATTGAACAAATCGTATGAATGGGGAAAGCGTATCCCAATTGGCGTTCTCTTTGAAGGCAAACGCGAGACCTTTGCTGATCACTGGGAAGTATTGCACGGCAAGCCTTTAGTGGATCAGTCAATTCCAGAAGAAGCAATACAGGATATTATCAATAGTTTTCTTTAAGCAAAGGATTCATTTTTATGTCATTGCCGCCTATTTTTTTCAAATAAAACAATATTGGTGACCGGTGAGACCGGTTTTATTGGGTATCATGTGGCCAAACGATTACTTAAATCCGGAGCACAAGTTAGAGTTTTGGCCGGAAAATCGGAAAAAGCCAAAGAACTTCAGACACTAGGCGCAGAAATTGTGCGAGAAGACCTGTTGGATCCGGCCGGCATTATGGAAGCGGTCAAAGGCTGTGCCTGGGATTTCATTTTGCCGGTACCTTGGCTGATGAGTTCAAACCATGGCAGTATTTTAAGCAGGTCAATGTGGGAGCGACTAAGCAACTGGCGGAAGCCTCCTTAGCAGCCGGTGTAAAATGCTTTGTGCATGCCAGTACCATTTGGGTGTATGGCCCGCGGGATGAGGGCTGGACCTTAACCCCTCTGCGATTAATGAAAAAGAATAAATCCACAGTTGCGGAAATAAGATAATTATCCTCTCTTTTGGAAAGGATGGAGATTTTATGTAGAGACGCGATTCATCGCGTCTCAGAAATAACGGGACGTTATGTATCTATTTATAGCCGTATTCCCGAAGAACGTCCGTGTGCCACGAAGTTTCGTAAGAGA
>JAGLMY010000130.1 GCA_023139775.1 bacterium | reverse complement strand
GTCCCTATATATCTTTTCCGGTCGGGGCCGCTAAAACCATGCGGGAATGACATAACTCCAGTAAAAAAAAGACTTTCCACAACAGGAACTAATTTATTTATCGTTTTCTGCCGCTCGCCGCCTCTACATCACGATTGGTCAAAATTATCAGATACCGTTTAGACACCGCTTCCATTTCCACGGCAATGTTTTTAACCTTACGCATGAAGTAATTAAAGACCATAACGCAAGGAATAGCCACAGCCAAACCGGCAGCTGTCGCAACCAACGCTTCCGCAATACCGGCAGCAACAACCGTCGGTCCACCGGAACCCGAAGCAGCCAAATCATGAAAAGCTTTAATAATACCCACAACCGTTCCGAACAAGCCAATAAATGGAGCAGAGTTGCCAAGTGTTCCTAAAACACCCAAATAGCGCTCTAATTTTACCCGTTCCTCTTCTCGGGTGGTATGCATCAACTCATCCAGTTGATGATAGGGCAAAGCGCGATTTAGCAAACCCACACGCAAAACTGCTGCTACCGGACTCCGATCCCGTTCACAGGTAGAAACCGCTTCCTGAAAATTATTGTTTTCCAGGGACATCTTAATTCTTGATAAAAATCGCGTAGAATCCACTTTAGCTCTACGGTAAAAGAGCCAGCGCTCGATCATAAACGCCACCGCCAAAATCGAGCAGACCAACAAAATCATTAAAGTAAAACTACTCCTGAATATTTCAATATAATCCAAATTTCCGAGATCCATGTATCCCTCCTAAAGTAACTATTTTACTTTTTCTTAGATTTTTTTGACTTCTTCTTCTTTATTTTCTTTTTCGACGTTGTTTTTTTTGCTGCTTTTTCCTGTAAAAAAGCCGCCACTTCCGCTTTGTGTTCTAATTTCAGAATGGACAAACGGCTTTTGGCAGCCTGGGTCCATTCCGGTTTGCCACCGGAAGTACCCAAATCACTGTAGATATCGTAGGCATTTCCCCACTTTTCCAATTCTTCATAAAGACTACCTAGTTTCGCCAAGGCCGTCAAGCGATAAACATCGTTTTTAGGCCGTAATTCCCGCATATGTTCAAATGCTTTTGTTGCTGCTTCCTTATTTTCCATTTGGATGTAGGAATCAGCGATAGAATACAGGATTTCCCCTTTTTCCTCCTGGTACTCTTTTTTGGCTGCCATTTCTTCATAAATTTTGATAGCTGATGGGTACCGTTTTTCATCGCGATAAGTAGTCGCAATTTGCAGCAAGCAGTCTTTGGCTTTGGGATCAGCCGGAAACTTCTTATAGAATTGAGTATACGTCTCAATGGCTTGGCGCCATTTTTTCATTTTTTTATAGCAAAGCGCTACATTGTACAACGCATTGGCCGCATATTCCGATTTGGCGTGCAAATCAACCAGCGCCTGATAGGCATCAATAGCCGCCTCATAATCTTCTTTGGCAAAATATCCACTTCCCAAACGAAAACGCACATCCACGACCAATTCGTGGGTCGGAAAATTGCGAATAAAGGCTTGATAGCTACGGATTGCCTTGTCCCGATGCCCCAAATCTTGATTACAGATGGCAATGTAATATTGCGCGTTGGGTAATAAGGAACTTTCCGGATAATCGGCGATCAATTGTTGAAACGCGGCTATAGTCTGCTCCATATTTTTTTCTTGATAATAGATTTCCGCCACCCGATAAAGCGCGTCCACAGCCAGCCGGCTATTCGGAAAGTTAACCACAAACTCCATGAGTTGCGGAACCGCGTCCGAGGTCTGACCCTTGCGGTAATAGCTTAATTGAATGCCTTCCATGGCATCTTTGACTTTGGGATCATCCGGATAATCATTGATGAATTTTTTGTAGGCGGCAATCGCCTGATTATCTTGTTTGGCATTGTAATAACATTGGGCGATATGCAACTGTACTTTTTTACGATGAGGATTACTCTCTTCCGGCCACTGTTTCAACATTTTATAAGCGGCAATCGCCTGATCGTATTTTTGCGCTTTGAAAAAGGTATCTCCCATTTTATACGCGGCATCCGGCGCTTTTTCACTCTGCTTAAAATATTGCACAACACGCTGCCAGGAATCAATGGCATTGGCATAATATTCCAACTGAAAATATGATTGCCCTGCGTAATAATAGGCATCCCCGGCTTCCGGCATGGTGGGATTGAGTTTCGCGAATGTTTCATATTTTACAATCGCATCCTCATATTTTTTGCGGTTAAACAGATTATGCGCTGTCATCAAAGCAGCGTAGTTTTTCAACTTAACCGGAGCATCTTCCGAGGTCTCCAAACCTTTGGCAACCCGTTGTGATTCTTTAAATTTACCGGCTTCAAAATACGCGTACGTCAAACCCAGCTTGGCCCAATTCAAAACCGGTGAATCCGAAAAATTCTCGACAATTTTCTTATATTGCCCGGCAGACTGGGGGAACATGCCCATGTGAAAATAGGCCTCGCCCAAGTAAAAATACGATAGTGAACGCCAGGTACTTTTGGATGGCGGAAAATTGGCAGCCAGGACTTTTAAAATATAATGGGTGGTGGAGATCAATTGTTCATACTGCTTGGGAATAAAATACGCCATTTGCAAAGCTGCCAAAGCCGCGTCCGAAACATCCGAATATTTGTATTTCATTAGAATATTTTGATAAATCGGAATGGCTTGCACATACAATTCCTGCTTAAAGTAACTATTTCCGAGCAAATAGGTGGCCAATTGCACATTCTCATGAATTGGATAGGTCGTTAAAAACTCACGAAAGGTTTTTAAGGCTTGTTTTGAATTCCCGCCGCTCAACATAACCCAACCGGCTTTAAATTTGGCGCTGCCGGAAACATAGGTGTTGGGATACTCTTTAACCACTTGGTTGTAAGCAATAATCGCTGCTTTCATTTTTTTGGTCTGGCGTAAACACTCACCTTTCAAATAATAGGCGTTGGCCGCCAAAGTGGAACGCTCTACTTCGGACAACAATATCCCTAAATGGCCCAGGGCTTTGGCATATTCTTCCTGCCGAATTTGGCAAACAGCCAGTTTGTACAAAGCATAGGGACGATACTTGGATCTTGGAAATTTTTTCAAGAAACTTTTGAATTCTTTATCTGCCACAGAATAATTACTGCCCTTATAGTATGAATCCGCTTTACTGTAAGCGGCATCCAGAGCATAGATGGAATCCGGATATTTCTCCACCACTTTCTTATAATTGGCGGCAGCCGGCAAAAATCGATTTAAATTTTCCAGGCAGCGGCCCACATAATAAACAGCCGTATCTCCATCCACGCTGCGAAAATACTGCAAGGCCTGATTGTATTGGCGGTTATGATAATAGACCAAACCCAGAGGCAGTTTAACCTTCTTTTCTTTGCGATAGTACGGATAACGCCGGGTCAATTCTTCAATCGCGGCTGCTGCTTTCCGCCACTTTTTCTGAACGATATAACATAAAATTTGTCCGTAAAAAGCCTCGGGCTTCAAAAAAGTTCCTGGATATTTTCCCAGTAATTTTTTCCATTGAAATAAGGCTGATTTATACTCCTTTTGATTAAAAGCGCATTCACCCAGGCGATAAGCCGCGGAATCGGAAAAAGGCTCATTGGGGTATTTTTTCAGGAATATTTCATAGGCTTTGCCGGCTTTTTGGTAAAAACGCTGCTGGAATTGAGTCTCTGCTACCATGTACAGGGCGCGGGAAGCCTTGGGCATATTTGAATATTTTTTATAATACTCCTCCCACATACCGGGAAGTTCGGTATCTTGCGAGTCCACGACCATGGTATCCGCTGCCTGATCCCAAGCCTCCTTGGCCATTTTTTCTTTTTCCAGGTCCACAGCCCAGCTTGGTTGCATTCCCAAGCCAAGCAAGGCTACCCCTAATAACAGTACACAGAGTCCCTTTGCTTTACCCAGCATGGTTTTTCCCCTTTGTTTGGCAATAATTAGCGCTCCCTAAGAGAGCAGTCGGTTTAGTCAAGCTCCAGTCCACCTTCCCCATCAAGTGGAACAGCGCTTTGAATTTTAACTGACTCGAAATTTGATTTAATAACTTTTCCATTTGAATCCGTTACGATCATTTGGGCGCTGAAATTACCATCAGGCGCCGGTAATCCTCTGTCATCCTTGCCGTTCCAAACGATCTGATTCGGAGGATTCTCTTCCCCGGAATAAGAACGCACAATATCACCGTTCTGATCCTTAATATTCAACTCCCAATCACGTATTTGATATTTAGACACCGCTTTGATTGCGAAGGTCGTTGTTTTTCTTATGCCCACAGGGGAAAATATCTTCGGTGTGGCGCGAACACTCATTTCAAAACCGCCCATGGAATAACCGGCTGAAATCTTATGCGCCAAACCCAAAGCTTCAATGCTGGCGGCATAATCCAAAGTAATATTCATATATTTACCGCCAACTCCCAGATAAACCTTTAATTCATCATCCAAGCCGGCGCGAATAAACGCCATATCATTATATACATCCAACTCACCGCCAACTTCCCATAAAATACTATCTTGTGGACCTAAAGACTTACTAACATCTACAGCTAAAAGCAAATCATTATTAAACAGCTTTCCAGCCACACCCAGGGTAACAGAACCAAAATACATATCACCCAGCACTTGCGGTGTCAGCGCATTTTTTACATACACTCCAACCTGGAATTCAGGTATGGGACTGTACAGACCGCCAACATCAATTCCAATACCAGTGCCGGAGTGGCCAAAGATATCTTCATAGGCAACTTTAACATTTACTCCGGCAGAGAGGCCGGGAAATATATCACGCGCGTAACTCAAATAAGCCGAACCTTTGCTCATTGAACTCGTATGATCAGAAGTAGGCGCGTAACCATCATCTACCACATAAAAATCTGATGAATGAAGAAATACAATACCCAGACCTATGTGACCTATATTAATTACCGGCAGAGAGAATCCTAAAAAATCCAACATAGTATCTTCAAATAACATAACATGCTGCAACCCGATCTGTATGGGATCCTGAGTGGCCAATCCGGCCGGATTGTTAAAAATCGCTGTAACATCATCCGCCAAACCGGTATTTGCCCCTCCCATACCCGCGACACGCGCGCCAAAGGGATAATCAAGATATTCTCCCGGCATACCATAATCCCCTGCTCCGGCATAACTATTTCCCTGAAGCAATCCCACGAAAGCAGTAAGGGTGATTAATATAGTGAGAGTTCTTTTCATGAGCGCATCCCCGCTTTCTCCAGCTGTTTTTTCTTATTTTTCTTTATAAATGCCAATCTTGAAGCGATTCTTCTCTTGATCATTGGCTTTAATGACGCAAATATAACCGCCATTCGCGACAGTAACTCCGCTATTGTTCTTGCCGTTCCAGGGTGTTGAATTCACGCCCTTATGAGCATGCGGAATCTCTATGGTCCAAACTAAATCACCCAGCAGTGTGTAAATTTCAATTTTTATTGATGCATCTTCCTCCAAATTATAGTCAATGTTTGCTTTCTCTCCACGTAACGGATTAAACGGATTTGGATACACACCGCCATCTCTGGTTACTGTAACAAAGATGGTTATTTCTGTTGAAACAGAACCTGCAGACGCGCGAATCGTATGTTCGAGATTTTGCGGACCGGCAAAGAAGGTAGCATAACCGGCTCCATCCGCGTTTGTAGTTAATGACCTGGGCGCTCCCAAAGTGCTTGAAGTATTCAGTGTATTCACAATTTCAAATGTTAGCGCGGCATTTTCAACTTCGTTCCCATTGGCGTCATGAACAAGCGCATTAAGACGGGCATTCGCGTTGGCTTCTATTTGGTAAACTGTTAC
Organism: bacterium; assembly: GCA_023139775.1. Lineage (GTDB taxonomy): Bacteria > Oederibacteriota > JAAXVQ01 > JAAXVQ01 > JAUVAV01 > JAGLMY01. The sequence continues at coordinate 482 of JAGLMY010000130.1, read as the reverse complement.
TCCATTTGCCAGTTGGTATGAATCTTCCGTTTCAGCGGTTAAAACAATACTGGCCGGCGCAGAGGCCCGGACCCGAATTTCCGGCGAATACCCAGGCGACGGATCCTCGGAACCGGAAGCATCGCGCACCAGAATATAAATCGTCTCCGCGAGATCATACGCCTGAGTAGTTAAATTCGCGTATCCATCTGTGGTGCTGGCGGATCTCAGATTCAAGGTGCCGTTGGCCGGTGTATAGCTTCCTGTGGTTAATGAAGGTTCCATGAGAAAGGTCTTCACAGTTGATACTTTTTCACCGGTACCATCATAACGTATTTCAACATACATGGTAAAGGTATTGGGTTTGGCATCAACATCGACCGGAGTATTGTCAACAGCCTCCACCCCTTCCACATAAACATGAAAACTAACATCCTTCTCCTCTACCACGCGTATCAAACCCCACGCATTGTCCGGAGAAGATTCATCTTTAATGTTCGAAT
>JAGLMY010000013.1 GCA_023139775.1 bacterium | reverse complement strand
TCGAGAATTTCACAGGGAACCTTGTACTTGGCGTCCAGGGCCTCGGCCGCTGCCTGAGAAGTAAATTCCCCTAATGCGATAGTCACTTCACTATCGCCAATACGCCGCATTTCATCCAGCCTGACTCCACCCTGAGAATACATCTGAAACTTTCCGGTCTGCGGCGAATCAACCACCCCCGAAGTATCCGGAAACATAATTGTATTTAAGCCCATCGCGTGGCAGAGACGCTTTAGCTCGCGCATATCCGAGGGTTCCACCCATCCGGGAATAATGTTTATTTGTTCCTGCTTTCGGCCTTCACCGCCCGAGAGCTGCAGGGCCATGCTTTTAACCATATTGGAAAAACCTGTAATATGCGAGCCCGTATAACTGGGTGTGCTCGCGGAAATAACCACCTTGCCTTCCGGTATCTTTCCGTCTTCATGCGCCTTGCTGATAATCTGCGGCACATCATCACCGATGGTTTCCGAAAGACAGGTCGTATGTATGGCAACAACATCCGGATTGTAAATGGTAAATATATTATTGAGCGCCTGCAAAAGATTTGCCTGTCCTCCGAATACCGAGGATCCTTCAGTAAAAGAACTGGTGGCTGCCATAATCGGCTCCTTGTAATGCCGGGTCAAGGTACTGCGGTGATAGGCGCAGCATCCCTGCGAACCGTGGCTGTGCGGCAAACATTTATGAATTCCCAGGGCCGCGTAGATCGCGCCTATGGGCTGGCAGGTCTTGGCCGGGTTTATGGTCAAGGCCTGCCGGGGTTTAATCTCTTTGGGAGTATGTCTTAATAGCATGTGCTTTCTCCTTTTTCGCAAAAAGTACTAGGTAGTCGCAAAATCCGCCCTGAGCTGCTCCTCTTCCTTCCAAGGCGCGTCAATCAGCTTCCAAATCCGAGTATTAATAATTCTGTCAATTTCCCGGTAAAAATTTATTGCTCCCCGAAATCCGGCATAAGGCCCGCCGGAATCATAACTATGCAGTTGCTTGCACGGGATCCCATTTTTCTGCACTCCGTACTTTTCTTTAATGCCCGCGCAGAATATGGCCGGTTTATACAGTTCCAGCAATTTTTCCTGCTCAAACTGGCTGATATCATCGATGGAGAGCGTGTTTTTTTCCATGCTGGGAATCATGCCCTCGTAATGGTTAAGCTGGATTCCCCCTTTTTCCAGTTTCTGCTTTTTCTCCGCGCTCAAACGCGCCTGGAAACGAGTGCTGTCCTTTTCAACTTTCAATTCTTCGATATTCCGGCTGTCCGCATCCACTTCCAGCCCATCCAATACTTTGCACCCCTCGTAATCATCACGGTGCGCGAATTCATATCCCGCGCCAACCACTTTCATTCCAATTTCCTTAAAAAGCTCCTGGTAATGATGCGCGCGCGACCCCCCCACAAAAATCAGAGCCAGCTTGCCTTCCAGGCGTGGCCGTAGCTCGGCCTGAACTTTTTCAATTTCCGGCATCTCCTGGGCAATATACTTTTCAACCGTATCAATTAATTTCGCATCCCCAAAATAACCGGCAATTTTACGCAGCGAATCCGCCGTGGCCTTCGCCCCGATAAAATTTATCTTCAGCCAGGGAATACCAAACTTGGTTTGCATCATCTCCGCCATATAATTGATCGAACGATAACACATAACCAGATTCAAATCCGCGTTATGCGATTTGCAGAAATCGTTGTACGATGAATTGCCGCTGAACGTGGAAACCTGCGTAAACCCGCACTGGACAAACATCTCCTCCAGTAAAAAGCCGTCTCCGCCGATATTATATTCACCTAAAAGATTGATCTTATACTTGCCGGCTATGGGTTCATCATCCAGTCCCACCACATGTTTAAACAACTGGTTATTAGCGATGTGATGCCCGGCTGACTGGCTGACCCCTTTATATCCTTCGCAGCTAAACCCGAATATATTGATTCCCAGCTCTCTTGACATTTCCCTGGCCACCTGGTGGACATCATCGCCGATCAGTCCTACCGGACAGGTTGCGAAGATTCCAATTGCCTTAGGATGAAGTAAATCATAGGCTTCCTGGATCGCCTGCTTAAGTTTTTTCTCTCCGCCGAAGATGATTTGCTCTTCCTGCATGTCAGTCGTAAAACAATAGGTCATATAATTCGGCGCATCCGCGCTTTTCGGCCGGGTCTGGTTGCGGCGGGTCAGCCAACTGTAATACGCACAACCCACCGGACCATGAATAATTTGAACAATATCCCGTGTCGGACCGAGCACCACTCCCCTGCAGCCTGCGTAGCAGCAACCGCGCTGGGTAATAATTCCGGGAACAGTTCGCACATTAGCCTGGATAGTGTCACCTTCTTTTTCCGGGCTGATTACCGTGATATGCTTACTGCGTTTACGCGCTACCTTGGTGGGGTAGACTTTCAGCAGTTCATCTTTAATTTTAGCCGCATCCGGCAAGTTAACTTTTTCCATTTTACACCCTCCTAAACTTAAGTATCCAAAACACCATCCCCGCATTCACCTGTGCGCACTCGCGCCGCTTCCAGAACCGGCATTACAAATATCTTGCCGTCGCCGGGTTTGCCGGTACGATTCACTTCCATAATTGTATTTATTACCTTTTTCACCAGGTTATCCGGAACAATTACTGTCAATGAGCGCTTGGCAACTAAGCGCGGTTCCCGGCCCAGTTGGGATACCGCTTCTTCATATCCCTGTTGGGCTCCGTGCATAACCCTGAAATCCACATTCCCTTTGCCCCGACCGTGCACACCACCGGTGGCGGTAAAAGAGGAAATGCCGGCCTCAGCCAACGCCTTTTTGGTTATATTCATCATGTTGATTCTGATTACTGCCATTACTTCTTTCATGCCTGTGCTCCTTCCCCGGCCGTCATTTGTGACGCATTACCCGGAAATTTATAAGTATTGCAAAAGGCGTTTAATTAAACGCCCCCACTTCCAAAATCAAGTCTCCTTGATTCCGGAGCTGATGGTATATATCTCCTCTACCGGTGAAACAAATATCTTGCCGTCGCCGAAAGCGCCGGCAGACCCGGTGCGGGCTGATTTCAAAACCGCGTCCAACACAAACTGCTGTTCACTGTCAGGCACCACTACTAACAGCAATTCTTTGGGCAGCTCATCATAATGAATCTCGCCCACTTTCAACCCCCGCTGCTTGCCCCGGCCAAATACCGATATCTTGGTGACCGCCGGGTAACCAGCCTCCATTAAGGCTTCCAAAACTTCGCCTGATTTTTCCGGCCGTACAACTGCTCGTATCATTTTCATGTTAAGCACCTCGTTTTTTTATTAATTAGCAATGCCGTATTTGACAAGGAGTTCTTCCAATTCGCTTATATCGATGGGCGTAGGTATTATAAACATATTATTCTCATCAATTTTTTTAGCCAACTTTCGATATTCCTCCGCCTGCAAATGCGTAGGGTTATACTCAATGACGGTTTTTCGGTCCAACTCCGCCCGCTGGACCATATTGTTGCGGGGAATAAAATGGATCATCTGGGTGCCGAGTTTATTGGCCAAGGCTTCAATCAGATCAACTTCATTATCCACATTGCGGCTGTTGCAAATCAGGCCCCCCAGGCGAACGCCGCCTGACTCGGCAAATTTCACAATTCCCTTGCAGATATTATTCGCGGCATACATGGCCATCATCTCACCGGATACAACAATGTAAATTTCCTGAGCCTTGCCTTCGCGCATGGGCATGGCAAAGCCTCCGCAAACCACATCTCCTAAAACATCATAAAAAGCGTAATCTAATTTTTTGTTTTCCGAGTAGGCGCCCAGCTGTTCCAACATATTAATTGAGGTAATGATACCGCGTCCGGCGCATCCAACTCCGGGTTCCGGACCGCCGGATTCCACGCACATCGTCCCCTTGAAGCCTGCTTTAAGAATATCATCCAGCTCAACATCCTCGCCTTCCTCGCGCAGGGTATCCAGCACTGTGTTTTGTGCCAGGCCGCCCAATAAAAGCCGGGTGGAATCCGCCTTGGGATCACAGCCTACAACCATTATCTTTTTTCCCATCTCAGTCAGTCCGGCAACCAAATTCTGGGTTGTGGTTGATTTACCGATACCGCCTTTGCCGTAGATCGCAATTTTTCGCATCTTATTATCTCCTCCCGTGTAATTAACTCCTGATCCCTAAATTGTAAAAGGGCATCGTTTTTTAATTTACTGATTAAGAGATAATGCAAAATGCATGCCAATTTTCGGTGCAGTATTATCTGTGGGAAAAAATATACTATTCGAAAAAAAACGGTTATTTTTTCAGGGATTATTAGGACGAGTTGGTTTTCAATAATCAGTAAATGAGAAGCGGGGTAGGAAAGCACAAAAGCGTATGTTTCATATTTGTAATTAGTTGTATATTAGACACGTTATTGTAATTCAAAAACCGACTCTTTTCATCCAACCTCATTTCCTAAACTCTAGAAGCTGGAGCCACCAGTCGGATTCGAACCACGACCATCCGCTTACAAGGCGGTCGCTCTACCAACTGAGCTATGGTGGCTCTAAAACCGCAGGGCGACCGCAAGGGTCGCCCCTACAGTTTCTAGTGCCGAGTTCAAGAGACAGCGCGTATTCATCAAAAGCTGGAGCCACCAGTCGGAGTCGAACCAACGACCATCCGCTTACAAGGCGGGCGCTCTACCAACTGAGCTATGGTGGCTCTAAAACCACGGGGGCGACCGCGAGGGTCGCCCCTACCTCAACAAAGAGAATAATTTATACTATAAATGACCTGGTTTCTCAACCTCAAAACTTCTGACAGACGGGGGATTTTGCTGTTTTTGACGAACAATTTCAAACAAAACAATGCCTGCTGCTACAGCAGCATTTAAAGAACTGATTTTGCCCTGCATAGGTATTTTTATAAGCATATCACAAGACTCTTTTGTCAAGCGGCGCAATCCTTCTCCTTCACTGCCAATCACTAATGCCAAAGGACGTTTCAAATCCGCCTGCCACAGCGGTTCGCCTGCCTCGGCATCCAGCCCTACTACCCAAAGACCTGCAGCTTTCACTTTCTGTAAAGCATTGGCTAAATTCACAACCTGAGCAACCGGCAAATGCTGCAATGCCCCGCCGGAGGCTTTCTCCCCCACACCAGTAACTTCCGCACTACGATGTGCAGTAATAATCATACCCTGCGCGCCGGCACCTTCTGCGCAACGGGCAATCGCACCAACGTTTCTGGGATCTTCGATTTCATCGGTAACTACCAACAATGGTTGTTCAGAACTCTGCTGCAAATTTTCCAATATCTGAGAAATATCCGCATAGTCGTGCTTTTTCATAACAGCCACAACACCTTGAGTCACTCCCGATCCGGCGAATTTATCAAAGCGTCGGCGGTCCATCCATTCCAAAGGGACTCTATGCGCTTGAGCCGTATTCTGCAAGTCATGCATAATTGCCCCATGGGTTCCTTTGGCCAAAATTATTTTCTCAACTTTGGTCTCCTTGGAACGCAGAGCTTCCAGCACTGCCCGACGGCCATATATTTTACGGATTGTTAATTTCTCGCGCATGCTTACCCCGAATTGCAAGGGCGACCGGCAGGCCGCCCCTACCTGAAAATTTCCTGCAATGATGTTTTCGTCTCTGTTAACGCCAAACTCCCAAAAGGCGTATCTTCCAGTGCATAACCTTGTCCTGTGATTTGGTCCCGCAATTGATCGGAAAGTGCCCAGTCTTTTTTCTGACGCGCTTCATTTCTTTCAGCAATCATCTTAAGGAGATCATCCGGCACTGGCTGAATTTCAGGCAACATACCCAGCACGTTGGTCATGTCCAGCAAATAAGATTGAATGGACTGAAAAACTAAATATAATTGATACGTTTTTTTCGGCCGGTTGGCAATCACCTGCCGGACTTTGTTTGCCAAACGAAATACCTGGCCGATCGCCTGGGCAGTATTCAAATCATCGTCTAAAGCCTGTTCAAATTGTTCATACGTGAATTGTCTTTCTTTATCCAAGGCGCCGGCAGTATCATCGGCCAGAAAGTCATCCTTCATGGGGTGGCGCACAATTTCATGCAGACGCTCCATGGTGCGCTTCAATTCAAAATAGCCGTTTTGTACGGATTCCACGTTTTTCGGATTGAAATCCAGAGGGCTGCGATAATGCGCTGAAAGCATAAACAGACGCAACACCTGAAAAGGCGTTTTCTGCAAAACATCACGCGTAAGCCAAAAATTCCCCAAGGACTTGGACATCTTCTCACCCTTGATTTCTAAATATCCGTTATGCATCCAATATTGTGCTAATGGCTTTCCGGTAACACTCTGGCTCTGGGCATTTTCATTTTCGTGATGCGGAAAAATCAGATCCGCCCCACCACCGTGAATATCAAAATTTTCACCCAAATATTTCATGGACATGGCAGAACACTCGATATGCCAGCCCGGCCGGCCTTTCCCCCAGGGCGAATCCCAGGCCGGTTCACCGGATTTAGCTGCTTTCCAAAGTGCAAAATCCAGAGGATCTTTTTTACGTACATCCACATTCACGCGCGCCCCTTCTTCCAGCTCATCAATTTTTTTTCCGAACAGTTTACCGTATTCCTGAAAACTGCGTACTGAGAAGAATACATCCCCCGCAACGACATAAGCATGTCCCTTTTCAATAATTTTTTCGACCAAAGCAATAATTTCCGGTATATGTTCTGTAGCTTTAGGATGCTGGTCTGCAGGTTCGCAACCTAAGGCGGCCAGATCAGCCAAAAACGCCTCTGTGTATTTCCCGGCAACTTCCTCTGCCGTGGTTTTCTCCTGCTTGGCTTTGTTGATGATTTTATCATCCACATCCGTAATGTTTTGCACATAGGTGACTTCCCAGCCACAACGCTTCAGCACGCGGCGTAACGTATCAAACACAATAAATGCCCGGGCATTGCCTACGTGGAAGTAATCATACACCGTTGGACCGCAAACATACATTTTCACTTTGCCCGGTTCCAACGATTTGAATTCTTCTTTTTTTCGCGTGGCTGTATTGTAAATTCTCAATGGCATAACCAATTCCTCGCTATTTTCCAAATAAAAGATTGAGATAATATAACAGAAAATATATTGATCGACAATTAATTAATAAAACCTGTAGGGGCGGGATTCGACCGAAGGAAGTCCCGTACGATCCCCCATCCGATCGGGGCAAACCCGCCCACCAAGCCCACCAGGAATTAAAAAAAAGGGCAGGCTCGCGAGAGCCTGCCCTGACAAATGTCTGGAACATCATTATTTTTTAACCTTTTTCACAACCTTCTTTTTCGCTTTTTTTACCACTTTTTTTACTTTCTTGGCGGCCTTTTTCGCTTTAGGTTTGGCCTTGGTTTTTTTCTCAAGTCTTTCTTTCTTTTTTTTCTCTCGTTCCGAGGCGCTTTCTTTTTTGGTTTTCTCTTTTTCAGCTTTGCGTTCGGCGATCTTCTTCTCTTTTTCCGGAGACTTTGTTACTTTTTTGGCTTTGATTTTTTTCGCCTCTTTTTTATCCTTCTTTTCTTTCTTCTGTTTTTCTTTGACTTTCTTGGTTTTCTCTTTTACCTTAGCCTTGCCTTCGCCTTCTTCTTCACCAGTCTCTGATTTGACGAGTTTGGTCAACTGACCGGTCAATTTATCGCCCGGAATCCAATCCACCAGTTCAAGAAAAGCCACCGGTGCGGCATCACCCTTGCGATTTCCGATTTTAATAATTCTGGTGTATCCGCCGTTGCGTTCCTTGTACCACTCGACAATATGATCAAAAAGACGATTTACAACATCACGGCGAACGATGACCGACATGGCCTGACGACGATGATGCAGCGAACCTTTTTTCGCCAATGTGACCATGCGCTCAGCGACCTGGCGTGTTTCTTTAGCGCGAGCCAAGGTGGTTTTAATTCTCCCGTGTAAAAACAACGCTTCCACGAGCTGTTTTAGCATTGCTTTTCGTCGATTAGACGGAACCCCAAGCCTTCTTCCACTTTTCCTGTGTCTCATTACCTGATACCTTTCCAAAAAGAGTTATCCGACTGCAATTCAATTACAGCCGGTTAAATCTTAGTTTTTCTTAGCTGCTAATTCAACAGAATCCAAATAAGAAGTATCCAGCCCCAGTCCCAAACCCATCTCAGTCAGAATTTCTTTAATCTCATTGAGTGATTTACGGCCAAAATTCCGATAGCGTAGCATTTCGCTCTCGGTTTTCGTGACCAATTCACCAATCATCTTAATATTGGCTGTCTTTAAGCAGTTGCTGGAGCGAACAGATAATTCCATTTCCTCCACACTGCGATTGAGCAATTCTTTCATTTTCTCTTTTTCTTCATCCACTTCTTCCACTTCTTCCACCGGCTCTTCCTCAAAATTGATAAAGATCTGCATATGATCCTTAAGAATTTTGGCAGCGTGAGCCAAGGCATCTTCCGGGCGCATTCTGCCATCTGTGGTTATTTCAATAAGCAGCTTGTCATAATCCGTCATTTGGCCAACGCGTGTGTTTTCACTATCAATTTTTACCTGGGTCACCGGCGTGAAGATGGAATCAATCGGAATCGTTCCAATAGGTTGATCCTCACGACGGTTCCGTGATGCTTCAACATAACCACGGCCCGAATTGATCTCAATTTCAATTTCCAAGGTCGCATCACGATCATCCAAGGTGGCGACATGCAGTTCCGGATTGATTATTTCAACCGAATCATCAGTCTGGATATCCGCCGCAGTCACTTCCCGTTCACCGCTCACATTCAACCGTATGATCTTTGGTCCGTCCTCGTGCAATTTAACTTTCAACTGCTTCATATTCAAAACAATATCCGTTGTGTCTTCGACCACCCCGGGAATGGATGAATATTCATGTACCGCATTATTAATACGGATGGTCGTTACAGCCGCAGCTTGAATGGACGAGAGAAGAATTCTGCGCAATGAATTTCCGATGGTCAAAGCAAATCCCCGTTCAAACGGTTCGGCTACAAATTTCCCATATTTCCCGGTAATGCTTTCTCGGTCGCAATCAAGCCTTTCCGGCTTAACTAAACTTTTCCATTTCATCATTCCACACCCCTTTTGGTGGTTAAATTATTTCGAATACAGTTCAACAATCAACTGTTCTTGAATGGGTAAGCCCACTTCTTCACGATTGGGAACGCTTTTGAACACACCGCTTAAAGTTTCCGGATTGACTTCCATCCAAGCGGCGACTCCACCCCGACGCGCAACACTTTCCATTGCCTGTACAATCACTTTTAATTTTCTGCTCTTCTCTTTGACCTCGATCTTGTCCCCGGCTTTTACCAGAAACGAGGGAATGTCCACCCGGCGACCATTGACTTTTAAATGTCCATGGTTGATCAACTGGCGGGAAGCCAAACGATTGGAAGCCAGTCCCATCCGGTACACTACGTTGTCCAAACGACGCTCCAGGTATTGCAGCATGATCTCACCGGTAACGCCTTTTTTTCGGCTGGCTGCTTCGTAATAACGACGAAACTGTCTCTCGAGCAAACCGTAGATACGCCGTAATTTTTGCTTTTCCCGTAACTGCTTGCCATAATCCGAAATTTTAGACCGGGTGTCTTTATGCTGTCCGGGTGCGTAGTTGCGCCGTTCGAAAGCACACTTGTCTGTGGAACACTTGTTGCCCTTAAGAAACAGTTTCATGCCTTCGCGGCGACATTGCCTGCATTCAGAGCCAATGTATCTGGCCATTGCAAAATTCCTCCTTCATTCAGTGGAGCCTGGTTAATACTACTGCCAAAATTGAATTAAACACGACGACGTTTGGGTGCCCGGCAGCCATTGTGCGGAATCGGCGTTACATCTTTGATTACCGTAATATCCAGTCCAATAGCTTGCAGACTACGGATGGCAGCTTCACGCCCCGCGCCCGGCCCCTTTACATACACTTCGACTTCCTTCATTCCCGCTTCTAAAGCACGACGACCGGCGGCCTCGGCAGCCATCTGCGCTGCAAATGGGGTGCTTTTCCGGGAGCCTTTAAAACCAACCTGCCCGGCAGAACACCATGACACCACCGCGCCGGTCTTGTCGGTTATGGACACAATGGTGTTGTTGAAAGTCGACTGAATATGTGCCATACCCTCGCGAGGAACCTTCTTTAGTTTTTTCTTTACTCGGCTTGAGCCTTTTTTAGCCACGCCTCTTCCTCCTTGTCATACCTACCATCAACAGATTCCTGTATTTACGGATCTGTCATGACAAACTATTTTTTATCCGCTTGCTTTTTACCAGCAATGGTTTTTCGCGGCCCTTTACGGGTCCGCGCGTTGGTCTGAGTACGTTGTCCCCGTACCGGCAAACCACGGCGATGCCGCAAACCACGATAACTTCCAATATCAATCAGGCGTTTGATGTCTTGCTTTACCTCGCGCCGTAAATCACCCTCAACTTTGTATCCTTTATTAATCATCGTTTGCAGCCGATGCGCTTCATCTTCTGTAAGGTTTTTTACGCGAATATCTGCTGAAAGATTTGCTTCGGCTAAGATCCG
>JAGLMY010000129.1 GCA_023139775.1 bacterium | reverse complement strand
AAGGAGGCTTCCTCAAGATGTTCCTGGTATAATTCTGTTGCAAAATCCAATATTGTTTGGGTCATGTGGGTCATAGTAGTATCAAAGACTTGTTTACGTCACAAGATAGATAGTCCATCAGTCCGCTAAGAATCGTCTGTGCCAAGACATCATCCCGTCTTTATCAGGCATCCAGTTTTCATCGCGAAAGTAAACGCATTCGGGAATATGGAGGTGATGTTCCAACACTTTTGCAAGGTGGTAATACAAAGGCAGATCTATTTGGCGGTTATTGTCTCCTACCTCAGGATTCAGACCCAGCCTCACAACAATTTTCGAATCGGCTATCTCATTGACGGTAATTGGAGATGGCAGCTGACGAGCCAGCTGTTCTTTGCCCCCAAGAGACTGCGATAGCACTTCGCCATAAAATGATAGCCAATAAGCACCTAATGCCTTGCTCCCAATATCTACTCGACATGCTTCATTTAACGCAATATCGAATCCGGGATATCTCTTAGCGACTCCGATAGCATCGCGAATTTGGTTGATACTATAACACAAACAAGGACTTCCATACCCGTAAGTGAAAGGCAACGCCGCAGCTACTGAGCAAGAGAAGTCAAATACCCTGTCCCATCCGAGATCGGCACAATGCGAAGTTGGAAGCCATAATGCAACCAAATTCCTCTCATGCGGATGATTCTTATCAGGAGCTTCGCTTGCAATATAGGTGAAACCGTAGCCGGTTTCGTCATCAATGGCCCCAACCAGTCTTATGACTGACCTGTGCTGCTCGGTCTCACGATGGAAAAAATTGCACCTGAAATCATCATATTTATCTTCATCAATATCAACTAGTTCTCCATCATCATCAAGCCAGTACGGCAGGGAACTCAATCCGACAAGATTTACGTACATTCCCAATACCTTTTCTACGCGTGTGATCAACGCATCGTGTGTTTCATTACAAAAGAAACAGAGAATGTATGCATCAACAACTACTACAATTCCATCGCGTACAATTCTAATCTTAGGTATTTCCATATGAACACCTGTCCAATAATATCTTATGGGTACCGAGAATACTCTATGGTCAAAGACCACGAATTGCCACCGACGCCTCACTCGTATTACTCATCAAGGGATAATATGAGGCGGGAAGGCTTTTTTGAAGATCTTAGGCCAATTTGCCTTTTGTTTCCAAGTCAGCGTGCCCTTCTTCTTGCCTTTCTTACAGGAAAATTTTAGTTCAAGGATAACTAGTACATCGTTAGCCGAAACTAATGGTTCTCTTGTAATGCAAAAATCGGGGATTCCTCCTCCTTTGTCAGTTTTCGCAGTTCCAAATGGTTTGCCCTTCCCCTTGTACTTGCCGTCAGAATCAAACGCACATTGTGATTTGAGGGTCATAGGATCCTCACCTAATTTTTCGTTAACACACTGTTCCTTTAGGTTTCCTAATTTGACTTGTACAGGCATGGGCGTCCCATCGCCCATTTTATCTTCTGTGTGAGCCTTGCAGTCAGTATGTTTAGGCCCTTTGGGA
>JAGLMY010000128.1 GCA_023139775.1 bacterium | reverse complement strand
TGACTGAAATAAAAGGCGGGTTGGTTAAGATAAATTGATAATGCAGGAGGAATAGAATGCCTGGGCCTGCTGCAAGAGTAGGTGATATGACTGCGCACGGCGGCGTGATCGCGGGACCGGGCTGTCCAACGGTGCTTATCGGGGGGCAACCTGCTGCAAATGTTACGACCATGCATGTATGTCCTCTGATAACTATCCTCGTACCACATGTGGGTGGTCCAATATTACCACCTGGTGTTCCTACTGTACTCATAGGCGGAATGCCCGCCGCGACTGTTGGAGATATGGCTACCTGCGTTGGCCCTCCTGATGTCATAATACCGCCGGGTTGCCCTACGGTTCTCATAGGCACATCCGGCGGTGGAAGCGGTGGCGGCGGTGGGGGCTCGGCCGCGGCTGCAAATGCGGGAGCGCATTCTGCCCTTGTGGGTGAGCCGGGCCCCGAGGCTGAAGGCCCCCACTGGATAGATATTCAGTTTGTTGATACTGCCGGCAATCCCGTAACAGAAGTACCTTATGAATTCACAGGAGTCGAGGGACAAAAGGAAAAGGGGCGGCTAACCGGCGATGCCGCAATAAGGCGGGGACGTCTGCCTGACGCGGGTGATTATAGTGTTAAGCTTTTTTCGGTCTTTAATGCAAAATGGTCAGAAGAGAATGCCCGGGTAGGCGATGTGGTGGAGCTTTCTGCGGAAACTGAAGGGTATGAAGATGGAACCAAAGCGGTGTTTCGGATATGGGAAAGGGATATTGGCGGGGCTGATGATTTTATCACGAAGATAGAAACAACTGTTAATGGGAATAAGGTTGAGGCGGAGTGGACTTATGAGTATTACGAGGATATGGATGAGGTAACCGAAGAAGATGAGTTAAAGGGCTACTCGGCTCCTGAGTATTATTTTATCGTGCATGTTGAGGAGGGTAAGGCGCGGTCTGGGTTGTTGGTGTTTAAGGATTGGATTGAGGTTGAGTTGCGGGATGAGGAAGAAAATCCGATTCCGGATGAGGATTATATTTTGTATCTGCCGGATGGATCGACACGGAAGGGAAGATTGGATGGGAACGGTTTTAAGAAAGAAGAGGAGGTTCCTCCGGGAGCGTATAAGGTTGAATTCCCGAATATATCTGGCGCTGTAAATAATAGTAATATATAGAGTAAGTTACAAATATATGACTGACCGAGTAGCGGTGCATTCCTCCTTTTAGTAAAAAGGAACTGAAAACTCAAAAGGAACATGCTGTATTATGTCACCAAAATCCAAACTTAAAGGCAAAGCAAAAAAGCTAAACTCATATATTTTTAAGGGTGCCGACGCTGAGATTCATAGTGATTTTGACCAAAGTGGTAAATTGGACTATTCTGCCAATGAGCGCGATGTCCGTTATAAGCGCCCCGGCACTATTATCTTGCCGAATCTAAACCTTTCAAAGGGATTGCCGGCCGGTGTGCCTGGTGTTGATCTTTCTACCAAGCGCGACGCAGATGACAACAAGATCCAGGGTAAGCAAGATTTGCCGGATCTTCGCGCTCTTGACATTCAATCTCCATTAACTCCATTATCGGCTGACGAATTACTCCTTCGTTCCAATAGCGATGATCTTCGCCGATTTCGGATATTTTTGATGAATGCAGGTGCTCCGGATACTTGGCCAGCAGTATTTGGTAAAGGTACAGGAAATAATTATTCCATCAGTTTTGCGCCTACGACAAGCTGGCGGACAGAGTTCTTTATGGAAGCATTGACGTTTGCTGGGAATCCTAAAGCCAAAGGACCAAGCGGGACTTCTCCTAAATCGCCACCACTGCCTGTAGCTTGTGATGCTTCAGGTAAAGGTGTAATTTCCAAGCGATCGAGTGATCCTATTTACGACAAAATTGGACCGGGGGAAATATGGTTGGAGCTGATTCACAAAAAAGGTGGTAAGGAGTTAAAGAATAACTGTGATGTTGGACTCTTCCTGATTTCTCCTTTTCTTCTGCAGTCGAATCTCGAACCATGTGAACGCATTTATGTAATGTATTTGAATGACAGGAATCATGATTTCGTTTATGATCTGATGGAGGCATGTTGGGAAGCTTTTGGCGCATCAGGAATGTTTGATCGAGATACCTCACTCCCCTTTGCTGCTAGTACACCGGCAGATTTGACTAAACCGGATGACACAACTGTTGGCAGTTACAATCTAAGTCCGGGTAAACTCTATTTGGTCGATGGTTCAAAATATGGTGGCGATGTATGGGTACAAGACCAATTTGAAATGGGATATTGCAGCGCTCCGGGGAATCGCGCATTTAATGTAGTTGTACATTGTAAAAGGAATGGACCTCTTGGTAACTTTGTAAAGCAAGAACTGGCTTATAAAGATATAGCGCTATTCAATGATCTTGAGGGCAGCCCAAAAGATGGAACTGATTTTGGAGGCAACATCGAGGTCTCGCCACCAGTGCAGATTAAGACAAAAAAGGAAAAAAAGGGTAATGCTGGCCCGGCTATTCTACCTCATCCTCAAGCACCCTTTGGTAAGATCATCCTTGGTGACTCCAGAAATACTGCTCGCAGCGGTGAAGGTCTAGTCCATGATGAAATGCGTGAGTTTTTCGCTTCTCAGATTATACAGCCTATTATTCCGATCAATACCTCTTGGTTGGGTGTCGGCCATGTTGATGAGTTTATGAGCTTTGTCCCTGCGAATACAGCTCGTGGATCATGCTTGCTAATTGCGAGCGTTTACGCAATGGACATATTGCTGGACAAAATCAGTAAGGTAGATTTCAAGGAGGGGAGGACGAACTTTCATCGTGGTAAATTTGACGAGTTTGACAAATACACAGAAGAAATAAGCGTCGAAGATCTCTTAACTGGAGATGTTGGCAAATACAGCCAAAAGATTAAAAAAAAATTTATGGTTCCGATTGAGGGCCGTCTTATGCGCTGCACAGGCTATAAAAGAAAAGATGTCATAAAAATTCCGATCTATTTTAAACCCGGTGCTGATTTATCCAAGCCTTATGGACACGATGATAATATTACGGTCGCGAAGACCGTAGGCATGGTTAATATGCAAGTTGTCGGCAAGCATCTTTTCGTGCCCAAACCTTTTGGACCACGTATGCCTAAAATAAAGGCTGAAAAGATCGTTAAGGACACCTTAAAGCATCTCAAATCGGGAAAAGTACCGGTAAAAAGCTTATTAGATACAGGTTTTTTTTTCTGGGCGCGTCCAGGATTATCCGTAGAACAGGTTGCACTTTTTTTTACCCAGCCCAAAACGGTTGCAGAACGTAAGGAGTTAATAAAAAAAATCAAAGATTCCTCCCATGTTATTTCCAGCTCTTTGAAGACATTGGTTGATGCAAAAAAGAAAGAGATCGTAGATGCTAATAAAGTAGCGCCAACACCGATTACCAGCATCACCCCCGGCGGTATTTTTAATCGCTGGAAAAGATTGTTTATTCCAGAGAACACCGTTGATGTGATCGAAACATATATGCTTTCTGTCCTTTCACATATTGGGTGTAAAGTGCATTTTGTTGACGATTGGTATTATCATATAGGTTGGGGAGAAGCACACTGTGGCACAAACGCAAAACGAACGCCGCCGCCTGAGGCAACCTTAAAGCAGAAATGGTGGGATGTTTATGATCCTGATGTAGATACCTCATATGATCCAAAGGTTTAGAGATGGGGACGAAATAACTTCCCCATCTATGCATCTCATCTTCAGGCTATCTTTGGCTGGTCTTCATTCGCAAA
>JAGLMY010000127.1 GCA_023139775.1 bacterium | reverse complement strand
ATTGATGTATTTAGAATTCTTATCCGGCCGCAAAGGCATGGAATTGAGCAAAACCTGGGCCACTGAACGGCACTCCGCTGGAAATTTTACTTCCACCACACCTGTCCAAGCACTGGTTTGTAAAGAACGAGGCCAGATGGTCTTTCCTAGTAATCTCGCATGATGTAATTTCGTATCGACCGTAAGCCGTATAGGTTTTTGCCGGAAAACATAATATTCACGATGATATTGATTCAGTACCTCAGGCAGATAGCTTGTATCCAACCATGGTTTGAATGTAAAAGGGAGTAAGGCACGGAGACGCTGCGTCATGGAATGCATTGGTTGCAAAGGAAAGGCTCTGGTTTTAAAAACATGAGTCAGTTTAGAACTGAGAACGCCGGCTTTGCGTTTTACTTCAAACTGCAGATAATCGACCGGCAACTCAGAATGATACCAACGCAGCCGGCATTTGAAACGATGTGAAATCCCACCTAAGTTGTCATTAAAATTGGCAAGTTCCGGTGTGTCAAAATAGAGTGAATGGACTTGCCGGGACGGGTAAGCGGTTTTAAAATCCAGGCCCGCATGTTTGTGCCAGAGACGAAATTGATGCAACTGTTCATGGGTAACTGGAAATTTGATTTCACAACGGGTTAATTTATTCATTTTACTATTTATCCTTTTTCATGCGCTCGGACTGATATAGTGCTTTGACATTTAATGCTTGTTCCGGCTGTTTCTCGCCCTCTAACCACAAATTGCTGCCATGTTGACAAATTGCCAATTTTTTATACTGCTTTGCTGAGGTGTTGAAAATCTTTAGCTTACTGGGACCAAAACCGGCTTTTTTTTGATAGGCCATGTAGACCGCTCCAGCGACTTCTTGAATATTACTGTTTCGCAGAGTAACAAAAGATTGATCTTTGGATGCAATAGCTGTTCCCGCCTGGGCTATAGAGATGTTCTGACCGAAAAAAACGGATCTCTCACCAACGGAGATGCCTTTATCAAAAATATTTCGTAACGTGATATGCGTGGCAGTGACTGTGCTGCCGCTGGTATCAATGGCATCACCTTGAATATTGGTGAATGTGCATTGCATAATTTTTCCGATCCCAAAATCAATATCCAAAGCATCGGATTCGGTCTCGTCAAACACTGTGTTGGTTAATGTAAATTGACTACGAACAATATTAAGTCCGTCTTCTGCTTTGATATGACGAAACGTGCAATTGCGGATTTGAATTGGACTTTCGTGAAAAGTCACTGCTCCGGTAAGCATCCAATCATCTTCTCTGGGTTCTCTGATTTTTTCAAAAATTACATGCTCTAGCAGCGAATGTTGATCACGGGCATTGAGAACCGCGCATCCAGACCAGAAATCCGAGGCAGCAGTTAATAGAATAGGTAATTGTGCTGTGCCGCGCGCTTGTATCGCTCCGCGAACAACCAGACGTTTGCCAGAGGCAAAACGCAATGTCGTCCCCGCAGAGAGATATAAGGTATGCCCGACAGGGATAACCAGATGGTCATCAAAATTCCAATCCCCTGCAGGTATGGTGCATTTGTTCTGTTCGCACTGGATAAACGAATAATGACTTTTCAGAAACTGAGGGTCCAAAGTTTGATATTTAGCTTTTTGAATAGCAGCCTGATATCGCCTGGCTACAAACGTTTGATTCGCATTCAGTGCGTTCAAGGTTGCCGATACAATATATTTTTTGTTCCGGTTCTTGCCCAGCGGTGGAACATCGATGCGAATATAGTCTTCATAGGCAATATTGGGAGAGATAATCTTAAACTGGGGCGGGATGGTAACTTCAGTAGTGAAATTTTTAGTACGCAAAGCAATTTGGATTAGCTTGACCTTGCGGCCGGAAGTGTTGAAAAATTCCAGGTAGGTGCGCTCGCCGTCTTCAATATAATAGACCAGCAAAAATCCCGGGAAGCGAACATTGTCTTTAATGACCGGGAAGTGATACACTTGTGGACCGCGCCAGGGGATGCGGCGCAGTGGACCCAATTTGTCTTTGAGATAAGGAGCTCGAGTTTTAAATTTTTCGATGTTACCAGGAATGGTGAACGTTGGATTTTTGCCTTTAAAATATTCCGGGACTTGGGCAATCAGCTCTTTTTCCCAGCCGGCAATCCGATCGATAAGAGCGCCGCTTTTAGTTTCTTCTATAAAACGCTCTACCATAGCCCGAACGGTTTTTTGATATTCTTCTGAGCTATACACGTCGCAAAAAGAAACACCAACAAACCAAGCACCCTTGCTGCCAAAGATCAGGTTATTGTCAAAATTAAAAGGTTCGAACAAACGCGTGATGGGGTTGTAATAAAACCGGATGTTGCGCCACAACGCGCTGTGATCGCATTGCCAGAGGCTGATGAGTGCGTGGTACTTGGCCATATAGTACATATCGAATATTTCAGAAGAATTAAGATAGCCGTAACGGTATCCACGTAGCAGCTGTAATGCTTCCCTGTACTGTGTGGTTAAAAAAGGACTCTTGAATACTATTTTCTCTTGAAAGGTTTTGAACGAGGAGCGTTCTTGGCCGATATCCATAGGGCCTTCGGCTAGTTTGGGGTCCTTTTTGGCTTTTAGATTTTCAATATGCTGACGCCAGAGGTTGTCCTCGTCAAACGCCATGACCACACTGTCTCGCCGTCCTTGGCTCTCGATGAGCTCTTTGCATAAATGCTCTTCCAGGATCACTACATTGACTGGTAAATCGTTTAGAGAAAAATAAACAAAACGTTGTTCCGGTGCTAAAACTCCATTAAAACGCATTTGGCGCAGCAGCAAACTTTCCAAATATCCATGACGACATAAAGGTTTTAGTATAGAAAATTTCCGCATACCCAATACCGCAGAGCCTTTTTTGGGGGTAATTCGCAGGGACCAGGGATATTCCCCTAAGTGATCCGGGGTGGTGTCTCCTTTTAAGCGGACCTTGACCGGGATAAAGGCCGGCTCATCATTGACATAGAGTCGTGCTGGAACTTCATCGCCAGGTTTAGTAATCAAGACCTCAACAGCCAGGGCTTTTTCCCGCTTCGCTGCTAATTTTTGCATGTATTGCGGAGCGATATATAATTTTAAGTACGGACGGCCGGGCTCGATTATATTGCGCTCATTAACCAGATTGGCTGTAGCTAACGGGTTTTTTTTAATGGGTATCCAGCGTTTTGCGAGAATGATTAGGTTGTATTTCTGTAATACAGGGACCTTACCCAAGCCAACACCCAGACAGAAAAAAACAAGTGCAAGGGATATTTCTTTCGTATATTTGCCTAGGCTGAATAACTTCATGTGTGATCCTCCCACACGCTCAACACCTAGCCTAGTAATTGGTTTTTATTAATCACTGCGAACCGCGCTTCTTTTTTCAATTTCTGTATGGTCTGGGTTACTTGATCCAACACAGCTAGGGTTGTGGGCTCGAGGTAATAGGTTGCTGACAACCCTTTATCGTGCTCTTCAAAGCGACGAAGTTCACAAGCAATTTTGCTCGTTTTGATGGTTTCGGTTAATTTAGCAAGGGTTAATTTTTCGCTTTTGCCAAGAGGAATTTCAATATCCAAAAAGACACCTTTTAGGTCCTGCTTTTTCCGTTTGAAACTTAGTAGAATCAGTAGAATACACAGCACTACAAAACAGATGGATGTTATGGCAACTTGCCCTGCTCCCAATCCCAAGCCAATTGCAATAGCGACAAACAAGTAGGTTAGTTCTTCCGGATCTTTGATTGGAGTACGAAAACGAATGATCGATAAAGCACCTACCAGTCCCAAAGAAAGTGCTAAGGAAGACTTAATAACACTGATGACTAATACCATCGTTGGAATGAGCAGCGGAAAGATGATCGAATATTGCGATTTGTCGCCCAACAAGGAAGAATATTTATTAATTACCCAACTTAAGATAAAAGCATAGACAATAGACAATCCTAAGTATTTTAAAAATGTAATGATTTCAAACGTAGTTATTTCTGGCATTGGAATAACCGCTCCTTTATCATTGGTTTGCTTTGTAGTTTGACATTAAATAAAACAGAAACACATTTCCAGCACAAAAGACTTAAAAGTGTAGCATTTTGTCGCATATTTGACATTAGTTTTTTGGGTCTTTTGGCTTTTTTCGCGAAAATCAGCAGTTAGAAGTCAGAACAACCTTTAATAAGCAAGGCCTATCAGTGTGGTTTGTTTTATGCCCTCATCCCGGACTTGCGGCAGAAGTGATTTTCGTCAATAAAAATATTTGAGGATTTGTTAAATCAAGAAGATGGATATCATTCGCATTATTTTGTCATTATCAGGCTCAAATCCACCTGCAAAACCCCCACCTGGGCACGGATCGCATCAGCCAGTTTCTCAATTTCGCGAGCGCGGCCATGTACTGCAATTATCTCCAGACAGTGCACATGGTCCATATGCACATGCTGAGTAGAGATGATCAGCTTCTGGAAATCATGCTGCACATCGAGGAGTTTATTGACTAAGTCCCGTTTATGATGGTCATAAGTCATGACGATTGCTCCGGCCACAATGCCGTCGCCGGCTATTTTTTTACGGGTCAGGGACTCACGAATCAAGTCTCGGATGGCTTCAGAGCGATTCTGGTAGGCACTATTATGAATATGGCGGTCAAACGCATCAATCATTTTCTTTTCCAGCGAAACACCGAAACGGCAAAGTCTAGACATAGCTACATACTCCTTCGATCTATTTGAAACCGACTGATTCTCACTCCACCTCTACATCGTTGATCGGGCGAACATACCCGAAAGACGGGCGAACACAAGGTTCGCCCCTACGGCATTTATTTTATTATATTGTTTTCATCCGCGTCCCATTTCACCGGATTCTCAACAATATATTCGCGAATTTCTTCTAATTCACGTTCTGTCCGTATTACGCGTTCGTAATAATTGCGTTGCCACAAGCGTTTGTTGAATTCAGACCATTGATGATTATTTACGCCTATACTGTATTCATGCGTTGTGATTGATTTGAATCCCTGAATGACCCTACCCAACGAACATTCTTTCGTCCCACTCAACGGGCGAACACAAGGTTCGCCCCTACGGCATTTTAATTGATTGTTGTAGGGGCGAACCTTGTGTTCGCCCGTCAACGATCTATCACCGCAGGGAAAATTTTTATGATCGCCCGGATCAATAACAACAATCCCGTGCAAATGATTGGGCATAATCACAAATTCATCCATCTCAACGAACCCGAACCTTTCCGGCAATTCACCCCATATCCTCCCAACCATTCTACCTGCATCATTCAAAAGCATGTTTTCTTCTATTACATCACCCAAATAACTTTCCCGTTCTTGCGTACAAATGGTCACAAAATAATAACCTACCTGCGAATAATCATATCCTGACAAACGCAATGTCTTTCTTTGTGGCAACCCAAGCATAATTGTCCTCCCCATATGTGTAGGGGCGAACCTTGTGTTCGCCCGCCAGACACGGCGTTCGCCCGTCCATTTGGGTTAGACAATCAAAACGGATTTTACTTTTAATAATTATTTCAATTTCGGCTCACCGGCATTTTCGAACTCCAAAACTTCGGGCGCACTCAGTGCGCCCCTACGACCTCGGCAGGGCGAGCGACAGCATGCCCCTATATTTCACGCAAACAAAAAGCGAACATGTTGGTTAAATTTTTTTGCGCTTTGCGCTGGTTTGGTTATTGATTCTCCAGCCGGTTTTCAACCCACTGGCGGAGCTGCGCAACTTGTCCCCTCAGACGCATTCTTTCCAGCGCCACCGGATTCTCAAGTTCAATAAAATCATACCGCCATTCCGTGGCATAGGGCGTTAGTTCGCGAATGGTATCCAATGCAGCCGGCATGTGCTCGCCGTGCTTTTCCAGCAAATGAATCAGTGCGCCGAAATTCAATCCCCCGGAAAACCAGCAGTGCCTTCAGTAGCTTTTCCGCCGCCTGCTGCAAATGAAAACCGACAATTTCGTCTGCGCTTTCCGGCATGGGCGACAATTTGTCCGCCGCCAATTCATCCTGCGCAGCTTTGGCTAGGAATATTTTCCAGCGTTCAGCGGGTTTCATAAACGATTTTCCCCTCACGCGCAGCTTCGAACAGCATGGTTCCTGGAACGTCTTTCCAATCTTCGTAAAATTCTTCGCTGGCCACAAAGATGTCCGCAGGTATCTCGTGGGGCTCCAAGACCCGCAACAAGCGCACCATTTCTGCACGGCGGTCCTTCACCTCATCCTCCAGGACGACAAAATCCAAATCGCTGTCCGGCCGCGCATCGCCCCGGGCGTGGGATCCGAAAAGGATTATCCTGCGCGGAGCCGCTGCCGCTGCCAGCAATCGCACTGCCTGATTGATTTTTTTGTCGTTCGTCACGTTGCGTCCTTCCCACTCATTTTTTCTTTATACTAGCAAATAAAAAGCTGTTTGTCCAACTCCCGCATAACTTCCGCATTCAGCGGATACCCCATCTCCTTCTACGCGCCGGCGCCTGGAATCCACACTCGTTTCGGCATGTCCGACTTCCATTCCGGCGATCATACCCAAAAAACGGGCACAGGCAAGGATCGCCCCTCCATTCCGGCCACAGTACGCCGTGCTCCTACCTTCTCCCCAGCAGCCGGCCCACGCCTGCGCCCAACAACAGGGTCATAATACCTATCGGAATTAAACTGCTCGGTTCTTTCCAGCCGATCAGAATAGCAACCGGCGAAAGTATTAAAAATGCGAGCACAATGCCTTTGAATATCGGTTTCAGATTAAGGTTGGAGGTTGCAACCACAACGCCGGTTACCACCCAAAAGCAAAACGCTGAGAGGTTTGCGTCCCATGAGAGTTTTTGCGCGATCATGGGTATTACATCAATGACACCCGCTCCAGCTCCGACTAATATGCCTTTTACAATTTTTGTCATGTATTTTCTCCTTTACGCCCCTACTACATCAGGCGCACTCAGTGCGCCCCTACAGCGGGCGAACATATTCAAAAGACGGGCACAGGCAAGGTTCGCCTTTACGATTTTTTAAACAATTTTTCTGCCGGGCAGCCCAATTCACGCTGTCGGCAGTAACAGCAGGCCAAAGCACCCCGGATGAATCCTTGGCCAGGAAAAGCCACGATCAGTAACCCAACCACCAGCATTAGCATGCTCCCCTTAAATTCCCAGAACATGAAAAAAATGCCAATAGCAACCGGAACAAATACCACCAGCATATCCGGCAGCAAAGCCAGCCAACTGATTTCTCTGGCTGTGAATTTTTTCGGGTCCCCAGGTTTGAAAAACCAGGAACTGACAACACCTTTTCCGGAAAAGCACAGCCTGCCAAAGTAGTAACAATGCACACAGCCGGTGGCCATTAACTTGAATTCCAGGGACAAACAAAAAGCCAGATATAACAACATGGCCCACAAATTGATTTGCAATATGATCGCAGCACCTAAGATATAAATGATTGCCGACAGTAAATTGGCCGCCACCACCACCCCGGCCGGATAGTTTTCAAAGATTTGTTTTTTCGCCTGATCAGAACACATATAGTATTCCTCCTTGGAAGATCCGCCCCACCCCTAAAAACATTCACCACAGAGGCACAGAGATCACAGAGAAAAGCTAAAGCCAATTAAAGTTAAAAGCTTTAAATCATAAACAACAAAATTGTAAGTAATTACCTTAATTTTTTCCTCTGTGTGCTCTGTGCCTCTGTGGTGAATCCTGCCGTCTCTCACTCCACTTCCGGTCTTAACAAACTCGCCCAGCGGACCGTATCATACCCATACCGCTCTCGTATCTGGTCTGCCGCGGTCTGCAGGTGCTCCATTTTCTTGTTGTCCTCCACATCCAAAAGCATACCTTGCTCTTTACCCTCCACTAGTTTTTGAGCAGCAAAGCCGAGCAAACGGATCCGCACGCGACAGGTAAGCACTTTATCTAATAGTTGTGTGCCGGCTTTAAAAAGCACGCGATCCATATCTGTTGCCGGATTTAGCGCTTTCGATTTCGTGTGCAAGGAAAAATCAGCATAGCGTATTTTTACGCAGGCAGTGCCGGCTTTAAGTCCATGTTTGCGCAGACGGTAGCCTACTTCGCAGACCAAACGGTGCAAAGCATGACGCAGAAATTTCGGATCGGTCGTATCCAGCATAAAAGTTTCTTCATGACTTATGGATTTGGCCTGCTCGCGCCGGACAACTTGTGAGTCATCTTTGCCTTGGGCTGCATCTTGCAGCCAATATCCCATGCTCCCCAGCACCTTGCCGACCAAAGCCCTCGGCAATTGGGCTAAGTCTCCAATGCTCCGAATCCCCAAAGCACGCAAGCGTGGCTCGGTTTTGGGCCCGACGCCAAACAATTGGCGTATGGGCAGTGGTGCTAATAACGCTGCCTCATGCCCTGGCCGGACATATAATATGCCGGCCGGCTTGGCCATATCCGAAGCAATTTTGGAAACCACTTTGGCAGTGGAAATTCCAATACTCACATCCAGGCCAAGTTCTTTTTTAACCCTGGCCTGAATAGCGGTCGCTGCCACCAGAGGCGGGCCAAAGAGTTTCTCGCAGCCTGTGTATTCCAAATAGCCTTCATCCAAAGACGCCGGCTGCAAATTCGGCGAGTACTCTTCCAAAATGTCAAAAAAAGCACGGGAGTATTTTTCGTATTCCCGAAAATGTCCATGGCACACAATGACCTGCGGGCAGAGACGCTGCGCCTGCGCAAAGGGCATGGCTGAATGCACGCCGAATTTCCGCGCTTCATAGGACGCGGCGGACACCACGCTGCGGGCCGTGCCGGACGAAACGATTACAGGTTTACCGTAAAGTGCGGGGTCGAGCAGACGCTCGACCGCGACAAAGAAGGTATCGAGATCCAAATGGAAAACAGAACGAGGCATGGGACAACACCAGACTTTCGAAGTACAATTTTACCGCTGAGACGCGGAGACTACAAAGAACCGGGTATGATTAAATTCTTCAAAAACATTCGTCAGGAGATAATAATTTCCAATTATTCGCTTTGTGCCAACAAAGTACCCTTTTAAAAAGACGTTCAAAAATAAGAACCCGATCATAGGGTCCTGTTTCCATAACACGCTCCAACGCATTAAATGACTCCAATTTTCCACAGAGCTCATCTGCATCTGGTTCACCAAGAGAGCATGACAAATACGGTTCACAGGTTATAAGCAGCCAATATTCATTCAAATTACGCGGACGTGATTTCTGCATCTTTTTGGTTCTCGCTAAAAACTCTGTCATATTCTGTTCATGCAAGCCCAACCAAGCGGCACTTGCAATATTCCAACTAATATAATGACAGTCTGTTTTCCGAATAATACTTTTGCGCAAATATTTTTTTAAACATTCATACGGTTCAAATCTATTGAATATTTGCTCATTCGCAAGTTTTTCCGCCTTTTTATCTGTAAATTCCAACAATTCATTCACAAATTTATCTCTTTCAGACTTATTCACAACTTTATTTAAAAAAACACTACAAGAAACGGAATTAAGAGCCGGCTTCGATTTTCTTGCCTTTTCAATTTCACCAAACAAGTTTAACTTTTCCGCCTCATCACGCCTTAAGTTCTCATCCCGGCAAAATTCCGTTAATTCAATTGCCACACGGCTGTCCCTTGCCACACCCATGAATTCAATGGGCAAACAAACATAAAAATCAGGCGGATCGTCGCCGCGTTCAATTCTTGCGCCCATGTCCAAACCAAACCAATTGAAAAAATTGTTTATTTGTTCTCTCTCGATGCGTTCTTGTTTTGAGTAATCACCTATAACATCCTCCACTTCAAGAACTCGAAACAACTTCATTCTGACTTCCTGAGTAATATTCTTTTTCCCTTTCTCAATCGCTGATATATCCGGCTGCCTCATCTTTGCCTGCTGAGCAAGATCTTTCTGAGTCCATCCTTTCTTTCTCCGCGCACCTTGAATTATTTTACCAAGCGTTTGAAATTCTGGTGGCGGGACACCTTTTATCGGCTTATCGGCTCCACGAATTTTCCCAACTTGCTCATACACCGTCTCCCACCAATCACGAAAATCCATCGCCTGCCCAATACGATTCCATTCCTTACGGATAATTGGCCAAACCTCAACAAACTGTTTCTGATTGATCAGTCCAAAAATTTCTTTGCTCTTGTCACAACGAGACAACAAAGTAACCATACGGCGGACAAATTTCGGGTGTGCGGGATTACGTAATATTTTCTCCGTCTCCGCCAACGCTGCTTCTGACAGATCCCAAAAATACGGTTTGACATTCATTCCACTTCTCCGGCAACAAAAGTAGTAATTTCCTCTTCAAGATGCTTAATAATCTCCCGGCTATCCAACTTTTCGTCATATACCTCAAGATCTAAATACGCCAATTTAAACTCTTGCCGAGAAAACCGCCTGTACCAACTCACTATCCCACGCTGTTGAACATTTGACACGTCGGATAAAAAAGTGTTTAGCGGCTGTATTTTTTTCGATAAATAGTAAAGATCAACCGCGTCTCTGGACTCATTTCTCCCGCCAAGGGTTGTGTAGCGTCCGGTTTCATCTGTTGTTTGCTGAACACCTGATACAGTCGTTATTTTCATTCGGTAAATCTGTCTTGCGTCGTATACAGGAACCTTATTTACCCGTTTGATGCGTGGTTTTGTTGTCTGATTATCCTCCACAAAATCCAGCTTGAGCGGCGTTGCTGTTCCTTTTATTTTCAACGTGTAAAACCGCACCCGAGCCTGCCCCGAAATCCTCAATTCATTTTCCAGAACCGGCATTGTGCCGTATTCTTTCTTTATTTCATCTGCAATCGTATTGATTTCCCTCTGGTTATAGCGTGACGAAAAAAAATCCAAATCCCGGGAAAAACGGTGATTTAAATAATATATCTCCAAGGCCGTCCCTCCAGCCAAAGCAAAGCTTCCCGGCTTTCGGGAAAATATTTTCAATATGTCAAATTGAGCTTGCCTTAGTTTCTTATCCATAGTAAACAAAACACCTCTATATTAAATATAGATTATAAACTATATTCAATATAGCTTATAATCTATATTTTGTCAATGGTGATCAGCGTTCCCCTCCGCCGCACACCCAAAAACGGACACGCAGAAAAATAAATGATACAAAAACAAAAAACAACACGAATGCCTTTTATGCTTCCAACCCTAATCTTTCCTCTGCGCACTCTGCACCTCAGCGGTGAGCATTACCGTTCGAATCCTCACCACAAGGACAAAGTAATGGTCTTACGATTCTTATGATCCGCTTTTTTCTTGACCTGCTGTAAACGCTGAGGATGCCTATCCTTATTACGTTTCCGGTTTACCCCTTTGATCACTGTAACTCCATATTGTTTCTCATCAATGTCCATGGATAACTGTGTCATGTCACACACCTCCTTAAGAATCGTTATTCACCGCATACCCAAAAAGCGGGCACAGGGAGACTCGGAGAACTCGGAGAAATCCTTATTTGCATTTATTTTATCTCTGCGTGCTCTGCGTCTCCGCGGTGAACACTACCGCCTTTGCATTTTTCTCAGCACTCCAATCACGATTCCCTGAATCTGCAAGTCTCCTTCAGTGACATAAATTGGCTGCATGCCGGCATTGGCCGGTTGGAGACGAACCCGGCCGGCCTCGCGATACAAACGTTTGACCGTGGCTTCATTATTAATAAGTGCCACTACAATCTCGCCATTTTGCGCCTGCGAGCGTTTTTCTACAATAATTTGGTCTCCATCCAAGATGTGATCTTCAATCATAGAATCGCCCTTAACCTGCAAAACAAAGGTCTCGTTTTTGCCCAGCATGTCTTCGGGCAAGACTACACTCTCCGGCTGCTCCAAGGCCTCAATCGGCGCTCCGGCAGCAACCAGTCCCAACAAAGGCACCTCCAAAGCGCGCGAGCCACTCTCTTCGCACTCACTCAGTTTCACACAGCGCGCCCTGTTTTCTTCGCGTCTGAGCATTCCCTTTGCTTCCAAGGTCTTCAAATGTTTATGCACTGTGGCCACAGAAGAAAGTCCGAAATGCTCTCCAATCTCCCGTAGGGTGGGTGCATATCTACAGGTTTTGATATACCCTTGGACAAAATCAAGAATCTCTTTTTGTTTTCTGGTAAGTGCCATGACGTGACTCCTTCGGGGTTAGCCCCAATCTTTTTTTCGGGCGGACACAGGGGTCCGCCCCTACGGTTTTCGGGCGTACTCAGTACGCCCCTACAAGAGAGAGTGAGGTATGGTAGTTGGTGTCGCACCCTCTCCCTGTAAGGCGAAAAAGAGGGGGGGCGTCTACTTCTTTTCCGCCAAGACAAACTCTGCCTTGCAACACGCCTGCTCAGCCTCAAAAAATACGATCTCTTGCTGCTGTTTCCAAGAAAGTATTTCCGGCCTCATATGAATCGTTCCAGACTGCAGTCTGGCTTGCAAAAGATGTTGCCTGGATGTTAAAAACCGCAAACGCTGCTGGGCCGGCGGATTCGCACGGTCAACCGGGTATGCGGCTAACAACTCAAAATCCGTCTGTTTCGCATGCAAATGCCGGTGTCTGCGCAAGGCAGCAGATGAACGCCGGCTGGTAAATACGGCACGATAAATCTTTGCCCATAAAGAATGTAGAAAAAATTTTACGGGAAGCACCAGATGCCTGTGAAATTCAGCATTAAGTTCTTCGAGGACCTGCGCGGGGCTTTCCCCCTCACGCCTGCAAGTGGTTAAAAAAAGAGCAATAAGTGTTGGATCTGAATTGCCGAAAAACATCTGGATTGCCTCCTTTGGATTTTTTCCGTAGGGGCGGGTTTTCGACCGAAGGGAGTCCCTTTCCTTTTGATCATCCGATCGGGGAAACCCGCCCCTACATTATTTACCTCACCTTTTGCAAAAACGAATCCGCCTGGTCTGGACCGATGCAGACAACTCAAAACTCGTCTTGAAAAGGC
>JAGLMY010000126.1 GCA_023139775.1 bacterium | reverse complement strand
TGGTTCGGGTAGCGCTGGTTCGGGTGGCGCTGGCATGGAAATCACGGGCCGGGGTTCGGGCTCCGGCACGGAGCCGTAGTCGTAACACGGGCCAAGAGTAAAGAGGATAAACATTACTAAAAAAGCCAGCACCACCACGCTGCGAAATAAAAATCCATAGGCATCTGACTTGTCAAACCATTGAATGATTTTCGACCGAACCAACTGCGGCTTGATATTCGAGAGGTTCAGCCATTGTTTGATTTTCGAAATGTCCAACCACGGTTTGTTTTTCAAGATTCCCCATCCGTACTTTTTGTTCAGCACAGTTGCACGTTGTCATACTAACTATAAACGAGACCTTGCCGAAAAGCTATTATTTTAATGAAAATATTCCATCGCTGAGAGACACCCCGGCCCTCACGTCCGTTGTTTTTATTATCGGAAAAACGCCGGTTGTTTAAAGCCGCTCCAGCATGAATATGCCCGGGCTCGGGATCACTTGTTAGCTTAAAAAACGAAAAAAAAGTAAGAGAAAACAGCTGCCGGCGCGGGGAATAAATGGTGCTGAGATATTTAGGTATGACAAAATCGCATAAAAGGGAAGAAAACTATGTTAAAGTGACGCAAATTAAGCTAACATGCTAACTCTGCCCCTGGGTATTTTCTATCTTCAAATTCACACCTAAGTATAGGTAAGAAAGTAGGTATTAAGATTTTATGATTAGCACTAATAATATTAGTCTGGCTTTTGGCGGTCAGAAATTATTTAAAGATGTATCCATCCAATTTACTGATGGGAATTGTTATGGCCTGATTGGCGCCAATGGCTCCGGTAAATCAACCTTTCTCAAAATAATGGCAGGCGATACAGAACCGGATAGCGGTGAAGTGATTGTGGGCAAAGGTCAGCGGGTTGCTGTTTTGCGGCAAGATCAATTTGCTTTTGATGAATATACACCTCTGGAAACAGTGATCATGGGTCACCAACGGCTTTTTGCGGTCATGCAAGAACGGGATGAGCTCTATGCCAAACCGGAGATGACAGAAGCAGAAGGCATGCGTGTTGGTGAACTGGAAGGTGAGTTTGCTGAAATGGATGGTTATGATGCTGAAGCGGAAGCCGCCACCCTGCTGGATCGTGTGGGTGTTGGTAAAGACCTGCTTGCGGTACCAATGAAAAATATTGAGGCAGGTAAAAAAATACGTGTCTTATTGGCTCAGGCCTTATTCGGTAATCCTGAGGTATTATTGCTGGATGAACCGACCAATCATCTTGATCTTAAAACCATCATGTGGTTGGAAGGGTTTTTATATAATTTCAAAAACACGGTTATTGTGGTATCTCATGATCGTCACTTTCTAAATAAGGTGTGTACCCATATAGCTGATCTTGATTACCATAAGATTCAACTATTTGTCGGCAATTATGATTTTTGGTATCAGGCCAGTCAACTGGTAATGAAGCAAAAGAAAGATGCCAATAAACGGCAATTGGAAAAGATAGATGAATTAAAAGTGTTTGTGCAACGCTTTAGCGCCAATGCTTCCAAATCCAAACAGGCCAGTGCCAGAAAAAAATTGATTGAAAAATTAACCCCGGAAGAAATGCCGACCTCGTCCCGGCGCACACCTTTTATTCATTTCAAGCCGGAACGCGCATGCGGTGATCGCATTCTTGAGATTGAAGGTCTGGGTAAGGACATGGCGGGCATGCAATTACTTAATAATATTAATCTTACAGTAAATAAAGGCGACAAGATTGCCTTGGTAGGCAGTAATAATGTTGCCAAAACAACATTATTCGAAATATTAAAGGGCAAGCTCGAACCTGATAGCGGCAATTATAAATGGGGCCAGACCATTACCACGACTTATGGCCCTAAAGATAATGCTGAATATTTCAAAATTGCCGGCAGCGTTATTGATTGGCTGCGACAATTCATTAATAGCGATGATGAGAATTATATTCGCGGTTTTCTGGGACGCATGCTTTTTTCCGGTGACGAAATACAAAAAAACATTAATGTGCTGTCCGGTGGAGAAAAAGCACGCTGCATGTTATCGCGCATGATGCTGTCAGGCGCTAATGTTCTGATTTTTGATGAACCGACCAATCATCTTGATCTGGAATCAATTTCAGCATTAAATGAAGCGGTTATGAAATATCCGGAAGTAGTCTTATTTACTTCCCATGATCATCAATTCGTTAATACCGTCGCCAATCGTATCATTGAAATCACTCCCAATGGCTTGATTGATCGCGTCACGACTTTTGATGAATATATGGAGGATCCAAAAGTTGTGGTCCAAAGAGATGAACTCTATCATCATCACGAAGAACTGGACTTGTAAAAAGGAGGGGCGATTCACGAATCGCCCAATAATGGATAAACCTGATGGCATTGGAAAATACTACATATTTTAAAGTTCGCCGCAAGCTTAAACAAGCATGGTTCTTTTATGCTGTATTCGGAGCGCTGACGCTTGGTGGTGCTATAGCGTTCTTTTTTAACCACACCGCCGGTTGGGTGTTTGGCGGTTGTTTTGGCGGAATAATATTATTAATGCTGCTTGATCATCTGTCGCCCGGCAGTTATTACTTGATATCTGAGTATGGGATACTGGCCAAGCGAATGTTCAGCAAACATTTGTTTTTGTGGGAAGGGATTAAAAGCATTGCTAAGATCAATTACCAAAAAGCCGCTGTTTTGGCTAATCAGGCACAGATGGCCGAAACCGGAGCAATT
This sequence comes from bacterium, assembly GCA_023139775.1. Lineage (GTDB taxonomy): Bacteria > Oederibacteriota > JAAXVQ01 > JAAXVQ01 > JAUVAV01 > JAGLMY01. The sequence continues at coordinate 2,867 of JAGLMY010000126.1, read as the reverse complement.
GGTGAAATGGATATTGCCCAAAGCATCCAGGCTCGAAAACAATTGGGAAAATTACTCCTGTATTGCACGGTGCCATTTGTGTTTTCAGAATATTCTGCTGGTCATGAAACAGCGGTCAGCAAAACTAAGGCCGCCACCCAAGGGGAATTCATTCACCTGGTAAACCAAGCGGGAGCAAGCTATTTGTTGAGTCCCGAAGATTGTGATCGATTTATGGAACAGGTGAAGGTGTAAATAGAATTGATATTCAGGGCCACTTAACGAATCGCCCAATAAATGTAGGGGTAGGCCCTTGTGCCTACCCAATGGTATTAACAACAAAACCGTGCGTTGGCACGCACCATGCCAAAAGGACGATCAAAAAGCCCTGCCTTATAGGATCGGCATTCTGATCATCATGGCCTGCCTTCGGATGAAAAAAATCAATTGAATTCGTAGGGGCGGACTTTATTTCACACTATTTCGCCCCCTCTTGACATATCAGTGGTATTATGCTAAAAAAGATATGACATATGACCTATTAATTTATAAAGAAAATAGGAGGAAATGTCACAATGAAAATACCCCTCTCGGATCAGGAGAAATTAGCGGCTTTACTAAAAGAGGCAAAATTGACCAAGAGTCAATTGGCGAAGATGTTGGCTACCACTTACCGGTCGGTTCATCGCTGGGTGGAAGAGGGGATAAAACCACATCCGCGGGTATCCGGGGAGATTGATGAGTTATTTAAGGATAATATTGATATCATACCCTGGGTTGAGAAATTGAAAAAAGATATTAAAAATCCCATCCGGATACTTAAGTTTAATCAGGAGATTAGAGACAAATTTTATTTAGAAAGCACCTATAATTCAAATGCTATCGAAGGCAGCCGGATGACAGTCAAAGAAACCCAACAAGCCCTGGAAGGGATAAATGTCAAAGGGAAAGAGCCTTTTGAAATATTTGAAGCAGTGAATCACAGAAATGCGTTGCTATATATGCTGGAAGAGATTAAACCGGGATTTAGCATAACCGAAAACTATGTTTTGAGATTACATTCCATAGTTATGTACAATTTTCACGACAAACTGCCGGGTAAGTACCGTACCGGTTATGTCAATTTGACCAATACGGAAAAAAAGTTGCCCGTGGCCCAGCTCGTGCCCGGTAAAATGAAAAAACTCATAGCTGGCATGAATAAGCAACACAAAAACACTATCTCCCAAATAGCCATGGACCATTATGAATTCGAGAGCATTCATCCTTTTTTTGACGGCAACGGCCGGGTGGGAAGAATTCTCATGAATACGCAACTCTTGAGCCGCGGATATCCGCCGGCGCTTATACGGATTGATGACCAGGGAAATTATTACTTAGGTTTGGGCAAAGGCGACATGGGGGATTTTAGAAATTTGGCTCAAATGGTGTGCGAAAGCGTCTTGAGAGGGTATTACATGTTAAGGTAAATTTGATTTCTTTGTCTTCTAATTCCGGGGACACCATAGAACTCTCGGAACTTTGCACGGACGGAAACCCTGTTGACATTCCAGTCAAATAATATTAAGGTGTGATACAGATAACCTTCGTTGGATTTCGAGCGGGGCATTATATTTTGTGTGTGGGATATACTCAGCCGTGTTTTCGCATGAGGATCAAGGCAAACAGAAAAAGCTCCCGCCTTAAAGGAAGTAGTATGATTTGTCCGGTATGTAAAACCGCTATGATTGTTACGGAATATAAGGATATTGAAGTGGATTATTGTTGTGATTGCGCGGGTATTTGGTTTGATTCCGGAGAATTATCCCTGTTATTCGAAAAACTTGAACCCGGTTTTAAAATCGATATGGCTAACCTGTTTAAAAAACCTTCCGGTCAGATACCGGAACTTCCCCGGAAATGTCCCATTTGCCGAAAAAAAATGGAAAAGGTCATCGCGGCGGGAGATAACCACCATCCCATAGTAATAGATTCCTGCGCCGAGGATGGGTTATGGTTTGATAAGGGCGAACTTGAAAATATTACGCGTATAATTGTGAAGGCCATGCCCCAAGATACCGGTAAAATAATCTCTTACATCCAGGACGCTTTTTCCTTTGAAAAAAAAGATAATTAATAAAAGCAAATATATTTACGGGAGGGTATTATTATGAGCAGTGCAGTTATTGGTTTTCTGGTTATCCTGGGTATTTTCAGTCTGTTTATCCTCGTGCTCATTGGCATCTATAATGGTTTAATCCAGTTACGCAACCTGGTTAAGAACGCTTGGGCTCAGATAGATGTACAACTTAAAAGGCGCTATGATCTTATACCCAACCTGATAGAAACGGTGAAGGGATATGCCAAACATGAGCGTGAGACACTGGAAGCCGTGGTCCAGGCCCGGCAACAGGCGATTAATATAACCGATAGTGTTATCGATAAAGCCAAAGCTGAAAATTTCCTTTCTCAGACACTTCGCTCCATATTTGCCCTTACCGAAAGCTATCCTGACCTGAAGGCGAATCAGAATTTTTTAGAGCTACAGGAAGAGTTGGTTTCCACGGAAAACAAGATAGGTTTTGCCCGCCAGTACTACAATGATTCGGTTATGAAACTTAATAATAAGATAGAAACATTCCCTTCGAACATTATCGCGGGAATGTTTAACTTCAAACTAGCGGAATTCTTTGAGGTCAAGGATCAGGCTCAAAAAGAAGTTCCGCAAGTCAAGTTCTGATGTGGGAACAGATACGTTCCAATAAACGGCGTTCCGGGTTACTGGTCTTTGTTTTTTTGGTTTTTTTGCTGGGAGTAGGTTTTATAGCGGGTGAAATGCTGCAACCTCAGGGGGGAGCGTTTGGAATGATCATGGCCTTTATTATATGGGTCATCATGTTTTTGTTCAG
>JAGLMY010000125.1 GCA_023139775.1 bacterium | reverse complement strand
TGGGAGCCTGCCTGGTTTTCAAGGGCATAAAAGGCGCTTTACCCCTTTTGCATGGGTCCCAGGGCTGCGCCACTTATATCCGGCGCTACCTGATAAGCCATTATAAAGAGCCGATTGACATTGCCTCCTCGAATTTCACGGAGACCACGACGGTTTTTGGGGGTAAGGATAATTTGACTAATGCTTTGAAAAATATTTGCGCCCAGTACGCGCCTGAGCTGGTAGGCGTGGCCACAACCTGTTTGAGTGAGACCATTGGAGATGATGTGCCTCAGTATCTGCGCGAGTTTAAGTCTGCGCAAGAACAGAACGCGCGCCTGCCGCATATTGTTCCGGTATCCACGCCCAGCTATCAGGGCACGCATATGGACGGTTTTCACGCAGCGGTTAAGTCTCTGGTAACTTACTTTGCCGCGCCGCTTCCACGAACGCAGCGCGTGGTCTTGTTTCCAAACATGGTTTCATCAGCAGATATTCGTTATCTTAAAGAAATACTTTCTGATTTTAAACTGGACTACATCGTGCTGCCGGATTATTCCTGTACCTTAGACGGAGGGCCTTGGGATGGGTATCAAAAGATACCGTCGGGAGGAACCTCGGTGGAGGATTTGGCAAAATTGGGTGGTTTTGCCTCTGCGATTGAGCTGGGACGAAGTCCGGCCGGCCAGGAGAGCGCCGGCGCATATCTGGAACATAAATTTACGCTTAAACGCTACACTACCGGTTTGCCGATCGGCATCCGGGCCACTGACGAATTTATGCAAATTCTGGAAACAATAAGCCAACAAAGCCCGCCCCAAGCCATATTGGAGGAGCGCGGCCGGCTGCTCGACGCCTATGCGGACGCGCATAAGTATTTATTCGAAAAAAAAGCCGTGGTCTTCGGCGAAGCGGACATGGTTGCCGCCCTGGCCGGTTTTCTTTTGGAAACCGGGGTAATCCCGGTTTTATGCGCGACCGGCTCCAACAACGGAACCCTGAAAGCGGAATTGGAAAAACTGTCTTGCCAATCCGGCCGTTCTTTTGAAATCCGCGAGGGAGTGGATTTCGAAGAGATACAGGATATCAGCAGGAAATTGAAGCCGGATTTTATGCTGGGTAACAGCAAAGGATATTCTTTAGCGCGTAAGCTGGGCATTCCGCTGGTAAGGGTGGGTTTTCCCATACATGACCGGATTGGCGGACAGCGGATATTGCATCTCGGCTATCGGGGAACCCAGCAGCTTTTTGATAGGATCGCGAATACGATTATTGAAAACACACAAGCACAATCTACGGTTGGTTATACTTATATGTGAGGAGCAATATTATGAATACTCATCCCTGTTTTAATGCAGAGGCCCGGCATAAGTACGCCCGGGTGCATCTGCCCATAGCCCGCGGCTGCAATATTCAGTGCCGTTTCTGTAACCGCAAATACAGTTGCGTCAATGAAAGCCGGCCCGGGGTGAGCAACGCGGTTATCTCTCCGGTCCAGGCTCTGGACTATTTTAACTCAATCAGCAAAATCATACCGGATATTTCCGTGGCAGGCATAGCCGGCCCGGGTGACGCCTTTGCCGCTCCGGAACTAACCCTGGAGACCTTGAGACTTATACGGTCTAATTATCCGGAAATGTTGTTCTGTATTGCTACTAATGGTTTGAACATCATTCCTTATATACCGGAACTTAAATATTACGGCGCCACGCATATTACTATCACGATTAATGCGGTAGACCCCAGCATAGGGGAACGAGTCTACGCCTGGGTGCGCGATGGAGACGAAATTCATCGGGGCTATGAGGCTGCGCGTTTACTGAGCTTGCGGCAACGGAAAGCTGTGGAGCGGCTTAAACAAGCAGGCTTCACGGTTAAAGTAAATTGCATACTGATTCCCGGGGTCAATGATACGCATATCGAGGATGTGGCCCAAGAGGCCGGCCGGCTGGGAGCGGATATTTTTAACTGCATGCCCCTGATCCCAGTGGAGGGAACAGAGTTTGAGAATCTGGCACAGCCCTCCCCTAAACTGGTATTTGATATCAGACAAAAATGCGCTCAATACATAAAACAGATGTATCATTGCCAACGCTGCCGCGCGGACGCGGCCGGCCTGCTGCATGAAAACCGGAATGCTCAGATAAAAGAAATACTGGCCCGCATATCAGCGAAAACGCAGGAACCGGTAAATAAGCCGGTAGGCCTGGTAACGGCGTAGAGGCAAGGCATGCCTTGTCTGAATTATTCTGTGAAAGGAGCAAGAACGCATGAGCATAAAAAAACCTAAATACCATTTCTTTGTATGTTGCAGTTTCCGGGCCAATGGAGAACCTCAGGGAATTTGCCATAAAAAAGGCGCGGTTTCCCTGGTGCAATATCTGGAAAGTGAACTCGCTGACCGGGGAATGACCGATGCCGTGGTCTCCGCTACCGGCTGTTTGAAAATGTGCGACCAAGGCCCGGTAATGCTGCTTTATCCGCAGGCACAGTGGTATGGAAACATAAATGAAGAAGCCATTGATGAAATCCTTGACGCCCTGGAAGAAGGGACCGTCGCGGAAAAACATCTTTTAATCTGACATGGGGCAATATCCGGATATTAATATTCGACCGGCTGTTTCAGCGGATATTGAGGATATGCTGGTTCTGTTAAAAGAGTTGTTTGCGATTGAAGAGGATTTTACATTTAACGAACCACTTCAGCGGCAGGGTTTGGCCCTGCTGCTGGCCGGTAGGCAAAATTCTTGTGTACTGGTAGCGGAAACCAAGCGCCAAGTCGTCGGCATGTGTTCTTTGCAGACGATTATTTCAACTGCCGAAGGCGGCCGCGTTGGAATTGTTGAGGATGTGGTAGCGGCTCCGGCTTGGCGCGGCCGTGGCATCGGCTCCGGATTATTGGAAGCTGTGGAAGAATGGGCCGGAAAGCATGGCCTGCGTCGGCTCCAACTACAGGCGGATAGCGGGAACCACCAGGCACTGAATTTTTATAAAAAACAAAACTGGACAAAAACCAGGCTGGTTTGTTGGCAAAAGAGACTGAAACATTCAAATTCGAGTTAACTTGTTATTTTAATCATGTCCCCAAAGTTCACGTCGCCAATAGTAGAAATATTCAAACGCAAGGACATTGACATATAGTAGCGCTATATGCTAATATACTTGCATATGGTAAACAGGACATTTTGGCTGAATAAAATCGATAAGCTCTGGAAAAGCCGCTCAATTCTTTGGCTCTCCGGGGTCAGACGTGTAGGCAAGACCTGTCTATGTCAATCGCTACCGAATATTGAATACTTTGATTGCGAGTTGCCCAGTGTTAGACGGCAATTAGAAGACCCGGAATCTTTCCTTGATTCACTCGCTGGTAAAAAACTCATCCTGGATGAAATACACCGGCTGCAGAATCCCGCCCAACTGCTTAAAATCGCCGCGGATCATTATCCTAAGGTTAAAATTATTGCTACCGGCTCTTCAACGCTGGGTGCTTCCACCAAATTCAAAGATACTTTAGCCGGCAGAAAACATGAATTATGGTTAACACCTATGATCTCGCAGGATTTAAAAGATTTTCAGCAAACAGATTTAATCCATCGCCTCCATCACGGCGGTCTTCCGCCCCTTATGCAACCATCCAAAATTAATGAAAAAGATTATCAGGAATGGATGGATGCTTATTGGGCCAAGGATATCCAGGAGCTCTTCCGGTTGGAACGGCGTTATTCTTTTCAAAAATTTGCAGAACTGCTTTTTACCCAAAGCAGCGGTTTATTCGAGGCTACCCGTTTCACTGCACCCTGCGAAGTCAGCCGCGGAACTATCAGTAATTATTTGGCAATTTTAGAAGCAACATTTGTAGTTCATGTTATACGTCCCTTTACCCAACACCGGGCTGCAGAAATAGTCTCCGCGCCTAAAGTCTATGGTTTTGATACCGGTTTCATCAGTGTTTTTAATGGATGGCAAACTTTGCGTTCAACGGATCTGGGTGTATTATGGAAACATTTCGTGTTAAATGAGATGCAAGCTCAATTACAAACCCGAAATATCCGTTATTGGAGGGATAAAAGAAAGCATGAAATTGATTTTGTGTTAGTTAAACCGCGCGATAATATTATCGCGATTGAATGCAAATGGTCGGTAGATTCATTTGATCCGGTTAATTTACTTAGTTTCCGCCATCAGTATCCCCGCGGCCAAAATTATGTGGTGGCCAAAAATATTTCCCGGTCTTTTGAAAAAAAACATAACGGAATTACTTTCCACTTTGTCGGATTAGAGACACTAATTAGAGAGCTGCTATAATCATTTATTCCCTGAACCAATACAGGTCTACGATGATAAATTGTAAACTTATATTGACATAACCCGCGCCCTCGGTTTGATAAGGTATCCATATCAGTTATGGTACTAAATAGTTCCTGTTGCGGAAAGACTGTTTTCTGAAAAGATTGTCATACCCGAATGATTTTGTCGGGTATCCAGTGACTTTTAAGCCTTTAAAAATCAAAGCCTCTGGATTCCCGCTACAACCACGCGGGAATGACAGCCAAACGGAACTTTTAGTACTGTAACTGATAGTTTACTTGATAAGGTAAAAATATTTGACAAATCGAAGTGATTACAATATAATTACATAGGAAAGCATTGCAAGCGAAAGGAAATTCACTATCATGCAATTGAATATTGTTCAAATCGGGAATTCAAAAGGCATAAGGTTGCCGAAAAGCCTCATGCAGCAATGTCATATTAAAGATTCGGTTAATATTGAAGTAAAGGGAAATGAAATAATATTGCGTCCTATTTTACAAAAACCTCGCAAGGGTTGGGCTAAGATGTTTTCCAAAGAAAAAAGCGAATTGGTTTTTGATGACAATATTGACTTGGATAATAAAGACTGGAAATGGTAATTTCTCAATACGAAATATATTTAATATCACTCGACCCAACTATTGGTCATGAAATGAAAAAAACCAGACCGTGTGTGGTTATATCGCCGGATGACATGAATGAATATTTGGAAACGGTAATAATTGCGCCAATAACATCTAAAGAGAAGCATTATCCCACCCGGATTGAAATAAAACTTAAAAATAGAAAATGTTGGATTGTAGCAGACCAGGTAAAAACCATTGACAGAAAACGTATAATCAAAAAAATGGGAATGCCGGCAAACAGTAAAATATTGAAATTGAAGTCACTACTCGAAGAAATGCTCGTGAAGTAGTAATCCGAAAGATTATCCCGAGTTTTTCCAGAACCGGAAAGACCGGTTGGGTTGGAGGGTGGGGTGGCCGGCAGCCGGCTTATTCCTCCGAAACCTTATCAAATGCTTGCTTTATCAAAAAAATGATATCATCCAATTCATCAAATGAGGATATGCCGACTTCAACATCGCCATTACCCCATCGGCCTTTATCCGTAACATCCTTACAAATGTTTTTAGGATCATTGATTTCAGCAAATTTCATATGAGGCGGATTATTTATCCGAATCCCTGCTTCATACACCTTTGGGTTCACAATGACACCAATAACATTTTTTAACGGCTTAATAATTCCCTTGCCGTGTTTTTTAGATTTTTAATGAAATTAGTGGCCTCTTGTTTTGATCCGAAAGATTTCATGATATGAAATCCAATAATCGTCGTACCTATATAATATATTTTGTTATCATTATATATGAAAAACCTAGGGTCTAAAGTAGTACACATGCTGTAAAGACGAAGCCCCGTTTCTTTTTTATCGCCAAAATTATCTACCATCATATCAGAAATTACTTTTATAACTGCATTTAGATACTTGTCAGATACCTGATGTAATAATTCAATTTCATCATTTTTTTCAATAAAAATTAAATCATATAACAAATTGATTGCTTTTCTTTTTTCTAATTTAATCTCATCCATCAGAGCCACACCATCCTTCCTGTGTATTTTGACATCTTGTGGTAGCTATGCTATCAGGCGTCTCTTTGAATTCAAATTTGGTTCCTTCGCCTTGTGCAATAAGTTGCAAAATTATTATTTCTAATATGTCCCAGACTCCGAAAATAGCCGTTCAGACCACGTCAGGTAATCGCTGCATTTTTTGCACTTTTTCGAGAACACCTTGTGTTTTCGTCAGATTGCGATAACGCCGACAGTACCACAACTCAACTTCTCTAATGGCCTCTTCTGAAAGACCGTATAACTGGTAAACCAGTTTATCGATCTCTTTCTGTTCGTGTAAAAAATAGGGATACTCTGGGTTGTTTTTTTGTTTTTCTGTAATAGATTCAACCAATTTTTCCAACTTGTTTTTATTCATTTTTTCCGGATTAACAATAATCATTTTTTTTACATCTTCAATTTGTGCATGTACAGTATGGTTTAAAAAACATTTGACTATATATCTTCCGAAATGCGAACTAAGCAACCCAAGTAAAACTTTGTTTGACACCTGTGATGAAAACACAACTGAACCTTCAGTATCAAAAACACTGCGTGAACTTCTGCGGTAAGTTGGCGCATATATTCCAGTTCGTGAAAACGTTACTCCCTCTTGGAAGTAGTATTCGGAATTTTGAAACCTCGAGGCAATTTTGTTTTCATCACCATTTTTAATTTTCTTTTCTTCGCCCTTGCGTCGTTTTACATCTGCAATAGTCACTATTTTTAACCGCTTCACGGCTTTCCTCGACCAGTCAATAAAATACTCCGTTGGGACGTAATAATTTGGTAACCAACCTTCTTCGATTTCACTTGCGCCACCTTTGTCATAAGGGACAAAGTACCTCCCATTGTATTTTGCCGGGTCTACGCCATTGATCTTTTCATCATCTGTGAGTCTGTAAATTTCCTGCTCCATCAAAAGTTTGCTTTCGTCAAGCGCCTGATATTGTCCATTCTCGCCAGGATGTTTACGCTTGCGTAAATAGTATTTATTATTACCGGTTTGAAGTCCCACTTTCACATCAGCTACATCATCCAGCTTTTCGAAATGTTGTTTGTCGCTCATCAGTCTATAGAGACGCGGCGAGCCAATGAAGAAAGAGTAATTCTCATATTCGGCAATAAGTTTCTGTTTATAAGTGTAGCGAGCATAGTCCGTTGTTTGTACATCCATAGTATGCGCGGAAACTGCATCCAAATTTTTCTCGAGCTGCTCCCAATTTCCATCTTCGATATTCCGCAAATCTCCTGCGATGAGCTTATGTTCTCCAGAAGGCACGGAATTCTGGAGTGTTAAGATGCAGGTGTTAACTGTTGCATCAAAAATCCAGGAAGGCAAATCGAGAACATGCTTGACTGTTGTTTCTTTACACAATTTCTTGCGCAGAGGCAAATGACTTCTAATAGTCCTCCATGTATCTGAAACAATAAAAGTAAATTGTCCGCCAGAACATAGCAGTTGAAGTGCGCGGGCAATAAATAACCCATAAGGTTCTTTGGATTGCTTGCCTCCATTTTCTTCCGCAAAATATACCTTGCGCAATCTGTCCGCCTCTTTCTCTTCTGTGCCATAAGGCGGATTGGCGATAACCACGTCAAACCCCGCTGCGTCTTGGCGAGTAAAGACCTCTGCAAACTCAACCCGCCAGTCCAGACCTGGTACTTGTTGGCCAGGATGAGCCCATTTAGCAATTTCATTGCGCAATTCTTTGATTTTTTCCTTACACACTTTTTTTTCTTCGCGATCATGAATTGTTTGGTACTCTGATTTGAGCATGTCAAATTGTCTAATAATTTCCTGATGAAAACCCGGCTGCATGCCGCCGCTGGGATTCGGCGCTGTCAGGCTGTTTCCTTCTTCAATTTTAAAATCAAGATTTGGCAGCGGGCGGGGATCATTGCCGGAATAGTCTACTTCCAAGGATAACCAGAATCGCAGACGCGCAATTTGCACGGCCTGCGGATCAATATCCACGCCATATAAATTTTTCTTGATAATGTCCAGTTTGCGATTGTAATCACTTTTGGGTGTAATTTTATCCGCCCAAGTGTCAAGCGCCCGCGATATCTCATGTAATTCATGCATCATTCCGACTAAATAAGCGCCCGATCCACAGGCTGGATCCACAATTTTGATATTTCCGAGTTTTTTTAGCAGATTTTTAGCCTCTATGACTGTAATACCTTTAACGTCGCGCTTATCCACCAAATCAGCGTAACCGCCAAGATGATTTTTCAGGGCTTCACGGCACATAAAACGCACGACCGCATGGGGAGTATAATAAGTTCCGGTTTGATGTCGCTTAGTAATCAATCGTTCAAATACTTTACCCATCATTTCAGGATCAATGGCAACCTCTATATCCAGCGGAGTCGATTCTTCGATAGTAAAGTTATATCGATAGAATAAACCATCCTGACCAATGAGAGGTTCGAAAGCCTGATCTGGAATATCGATATCTCTAAACTTGAGATCGAGTTTATCTTTATAAAATAAGCCGCCGTTTAAAAAAGGAACCGAGCCAAAACGTTTGTCGGTCTTTTGTTTATTTTTTTCAGCCAGGGCTTCAAAAAATAGCGGACATAGCCGGTATTTGTAAAGAGATTGCTTTCCTGCCCCGCCGGCGTTATACAATGTTTTGAGATAAACCTGACTACCTTCAAAAGTAAGCCAGCCTTTGCGTTCGATAAACCGGATAAACATCAGGCGGTTGAATAACGTTTGAGTAAATGTATGTAATTCATCTTCATCTTTGTGATTTTTTTGTTGAGCGATAATTGATTGTACTGTTTCGAATACTTTTTCGTAATCATCGTAAAAGCGTTTATTCACTTTTTCCACGTCAAAAGCCTTTTGCCAGCTCAATAACCAGTTGTTTTCGTCAAGTTGTTGTTTAGGCCAAGCAAGTTCTTGAAGATTATATTCACAAAGTGTGCGAATCGGGTCACCTGGTCCCCATCCGAAAAAGGCGAGCGGCGCATTTGCACTGTCTTGTTTAGCTTTTTTGAAGTGGGCAAAACGATAATGTTGATAGTTGTAAGTACAAATAAACAAAAGCTTATCCATGTCAAAAGAAGCCAGATGTGAACTTTTGTTTCTGGAAATTACTAATCCGCGAAGAAGTTTGCGAAGTTTGCTGGTTAGTCCACGGTTTTTTATAAAGAGATCATCATTTTTAAATTCCAGAATAAAAATGCTCCAGGGGTTATCCGGAAAGGGCTGGATTTGATGAATAGTTCCATCCACGATCTCTTTTTTGAGTCCTTGAGCGCGCAGTTCATCTGCCGACCATCCGTATGTAATTTCTTCAACCTTCCGCGTCTCTTTATCAACCGGCCATCCGAGAGCATTTATCAAAAGTTCCTGAATAAAGGAGGTTTGATCGTGAATTTGAGGTATTGATTTTTCAATTTTTTGCGAAGTATTCATCCATCTTCCTCCCAGTTCAACTCAGCTCCATCCAGGCCACTAGCTTTGGCTTGACGTGCATAGGCGCCTGTATTTGCTTGAGATATGTGTTTTTTATGTGTTGGTCAACCTTGGCGCGAATCCCGGCCAAGGTCGGTTGGGCCAAGTAGCAATGGCGAGGGGTATCCGGCGCGCAGCGGATGAAATGGTGAATCTCATCCGCTTTTTCAAATATTTTATTGGCATCCATATCATAGAGATACCAATAGACAGGACCTTTATCGAGAGACCATTCTTCTGTGACCCCTCCATCCTGGCGTTTACATTTGACCGGCAGGGCATAGCAGAAGAAGACGGTCCGGGTGCCAGGCGCGGGGTGTTTCTTTCCGCTAAAGACGCGGCCCGGTAATTTATCCAGGCGCGCTTCGAGATCAGGATGTTCTTTGAACAGTTGCTGGAGTTCCAGGTGCATGGACTCCACAGGCGAAAGGGTGCCTTCATAGGCTTCGTTGAATTCCCGCACATCATCGTAATCATCATCAGGCTTGAGTAATTTTCGTCCTTCAATCCCAAAGGTTTTGGAAATGCGCAGGGTCTTTCTGGAAACGGTTTGATAGAGCTTAAGCAGCTCGTCCAGTTCATCGGGGGGCAGAAAATTCCAGTAGGCCACTTCCCCGCGCAGCGCTTTTTGCTCCGGATGATCAGCCAGCAGGCGGTCTTCGGCAGTATCCTGCATGCGCCGGTCAATACGGCCGATCC
>JAGLMY010000124.1 GCA_023139775.1 bacterium | reverse complement strand
GCGGCAGCCAAGGCATTATGTACGTTGTACCGTCCCAACAAATGTAAGGAGACCTTAATTTTTTCCCGTCGTACGCATAGGATAAAATCACTTCCTTGGTTGGTTAGTTTAATTTTCTCAGCCCACAGATCCGCTTTCCGATCCAACGCATAGGTCAAAATACGGGCGCCTGACGCTGCTGTAATTATCATATCCGCGCGGGCATCATCACGATTGACCACTGCCAATTTTAAATTCTGTTTGCGACCCGGCCGATTCAAAACAGCAAATAATTTACGTTTGGCTGCCGCATACCGAGCCCAGGTTTTGTGATAATCCAAATGCTCCCGGGTTAGATTGGTAAAAATTGCCACATCAAACTCACAACCCGCAATCCGGTTTTCCGCCAGGGCATGCGAGGAGACTTCCATGATACCCATATCACAGCCGGCTTCGACCATCTCGTGCAAAAGATCCTGGACCTCCCAGACCATAGGGGTGGTGTTGTGAGCCTCAATGATGTGTTGATCAATCTGATGTTGTATAGTGCCGATCAAACCCACCCGATGCGCTGATCGGCGGCCCACGCGTTGACTATACAAAATCGCACGTAACAAATAAGAAACCGTGGTCTTGCCATTAGTTCCGGTAATACCTACCAAACCCAGACGCAATGAGGGATAATTATAAAACTGCGGCGCAATAGCCTGCAGTGAATGGGTTACATTCTTTACGCGAATCACACCCACACTGCTTTCATCCAAACCTTTGACCGGACGATCCACAACCACTGCCGCTGCCCCGCGCCGCACCGCAGCCGCGGCATAGCAATGACCGTCCACGGTTTTTCCGCGCACACAGGCAAAAACATCACCCTGGCGGACGTTCCGGGAATCTGTGGCAATACGACGTATCAACACATCCGGTCGTCCACTGCATTTCGCGCCGGGCATGGCAGCTGCCAGTAATGTCAGGGGCACATTTATCATTCGCTTACCCCCGGATCCTGACAACGTAAGGCACAATGTTCTCCTAATTTTATACGCGCATAGGGCTGCGGATCCTGAATTTTCACCACACCGCTTCCGGATATATCCGCTCGTAATCCGTACGCGTGTAATATGTACAAAGCATCCCGCATGGATTGACCGGCTAAATTGGGCACAACCACCTCGGTCAAAACGCTCTCCGAAATTCCGGTGTTATCCGAATCAGCCAAATACAGAATCACCCGGGATTCCGGATTGGTTTTTTTTCCGGCAAAGGGACGCTGTCCAATAACTTGCTTTCCTTGACCCAAGCACACTGCCCGCAAACCGGCTTGCTGCAACCTTTTTTTGGAATCACCCACACTCTGACCGGTTACATCCGGCACTGTCACAATACCGGTAATACTTTCCAAGCTACTTTGCTGTTTCTGACGGGCAAAGGCATACACTTTTTGCGGTCCGGGCGGAATTCCCAGGTACGCCGTCATTTGCCGACAAATTTTGCGAAACACCGGTCCGGCCACCACCCCACCCCATTGCACGCCTTTAGGTTCATCGATCATAACGGCAATCAGGTATTTGGGATTGTCTGCCGGAAAAAAACCAACAAACGAAGCCACATGATGTTTGGGGTCATAACCGCGCCCATTAGGCAAGGGTTTCTGCGCTGTCCCGGTTTTGCCGGCAATCCGGTAATGTTCCAAGCCGGCCTCTACTCCGGTTCCTTCTTCCACTACACCCTGTAAAATATTACGCATACGCCGGGCAGTGCGAGCTGAGATGACCTGATCCTGATACGTAGGCTTCCCCACTTTGGTCCGAATCTCATCCGGGCGGCGCAATTCCTTGACGATCCAGGGTTTTACCAAACGTCCGTCATTGGCAATTACCGTATAGGCAGTAATCATCTGCAAGGTAGTCACTGCCAAACCCTGACCAAAGGCCAGGGAAACCGCGTTCCATCGTTTCCATTGCGCAAATGGTTTCAAAATTCCATTAACCTCACCCGGCATTCCCACACCCGTGGCTTTGCCAAAGCCAAACATTTTTGAATAATGGGCCAGTTTTTCCGCGCCCATACGAATCCCAACTTTCACTGCGCCGATGTTACTGGAATAAACAAACACATCACGAAACGAAATTTTTCCGCGTGCTTTATGATCGCGCACGACCAAACCCGCGAAAACCGCCCGGCCGTTTTCGCAATCAATGATATCATCTTCCTGATACACACCTTCTTCCAAAGCTGCGGCTGAGGTGACAATTTTAAAGGTAGACCCCGGTTCGTATATATCACAGACGGCCCGATTTCTCCGATCCGATACTTTCGCCAGATTAAAATGATTAGGATCAAAATCCGGCCGGTTGGCTAAGGCTAAAATTTCACCGGTCTTGGGATCCATAATAATTACTGAACCGGCTTTAGCGCTACTCTCTTCCAAGCTGCGTTCCAACTCCCGTTCAGCCATGTGTTGCAACATTTTATCAATGGTCAAATACACATCCTGCCCAGGTTGAGATTGTTTATGAACCCGTGTGGCCCCCGGCAAGCGCTGACCCGTGGCATCCCGCGATATGCGAATCCAACCGCTTTGCCCGCTAATGGCACGGTCAAATTGCAATTCCACGCCACTCAACCCCTGGTTGTCCATTCCAACAAAACCCAGCACATGACAGGCCAAGCGTCCTTCCGGATACACCCGACTGGTCTCTTTCAGATAATGAATCCCCGCCATGTCCAGTGCCTTAACTTTACCGGCAACTGTATCGTCCACTTTACGTTTCACCCAAACAAATGCTTTGCGTGATCGGAATCGTTGTTCCAAACGCCGGGCAGACACTCCCAACATAGCTGAAAGTTGCTTGGCGGTTTGACGGGTTTTTTTTATTTCTCCAGGCACCGCGTAAAAAGAGAGAGATTGACGATTCAAAGCCAACGGCCGTCCGGCGCGGTCAAAAATCCTTCCGCGTTCCGGTTGAATCTCAATCGTACGCTCTTGTTGCCGGAGAGCGAGTTGCGAAAGATGTTGATGTTGTATGATTTGTAGATAGAATAAACGCGTCGTCAGAATTGTAAAGAGTAGTCCGAACCCGATGATGAGAAGTACTGTGCGACGATCAATGGCTTCGCTTCGCAACTCTCGCTCCAGTCAGGCAAGATACTGCCTGGTACTGCCTGAAATGTATTGTCTGTTTCAATAAAATAACTCTCACTGTTTAAACCACCGTTGAAAAATTCCCGTGCCAAAGAAAAAACCACGTAGGCCTTCTCGTTTGACCGCGGGATCCACCAAAAAAACCAATTGCTCACTGTGAGGCGCTTCCAAGCCTAACTTCTGTAGGGCAATGGCTTCAATCCGTTCCAGACTTGCCAAGGCATTTCGTTTACTCAGCAACACTCGATGTTCATCCAACAAACTGTGATAGTCTTGCCGCTGCTGATTAATTTGATACCCCAGTTTCACCACCTGCATTTGTTGCCACACACGTAAAAAAACCATGCTAAACAAAAACGCGACGATCCCCAGCACCAACCACAAACGCCGGATGGCCACACGACGGTTGTCCCGCTCATCCTGCAAAAAATAGATAGTGACAAATTCACGGTCCAGATCACCGGTTAAAATTTTTCCCGGCATCTTAGACTTCCTCGCAACGGCTGCCGGCGCGCAACCGGGCGCTGCGAGCGCGTGGATTTCCGGCAATTTCTTCCTCGCTGGGCCGAATCACATGCTTGGTCAAACGTTCCCACCCCGCGCTACGAAAAGTTTCCTTCACCAGGCGATCCTCCAGGGAATGAAAACTGATCACCACCATCCGGCCGCTTACCTGCAATCCCTTTTGTCCTGCCAACAATCCTTGGCTCAGGCTTTCCAATTCATCATTGACTGCAATACGCAGTGCCTGAAACATCCGCGTGGCCGGGTGAATGCGACCGCTGCCTTTGATCACCCGTTTGGCCAAATCCGCCAATTCAATCGTTGAGCTGAAGGGCCGTTTTTTTACGATCCAACCGGCCAGCTGCCGGGACCGTCGTTCTTCTCCCAACGTATAAAATATATTCGCTAATTCCTTTTCGTCCGCATGGTTGATAATCTCCGCCGCGGTCAGGCCTTGGCGCTGATCCATCCGCATATCCAGAGGGCCTGGCTTGAGAAAAGAAAAACCTCGTGTCGCAGTGTTTATCTGGAAAGAGGATACGCCCAAATCCATCAGTACCCCGGAAAGTCCGGTTATGCCTTGTTCCTGCAGCACCCTGGTGAGATCACGAAAGTTGGCTTGCACCAATACCACGCGTTCTCCAAAAGGCGCTAATCGTTCTCGTGCACAGGCCAAGGCTTCGGCATCTTGATCCAAACCGAGTACCCGCCCAGTCGGTGCTGTTGCTTGCAAAAGTGCCTCAGTGTGCCCACCACCACCGACCGTACAATCCGCCCACCACCCTTCAGATCGAGGCCTCAGCCAGTGCAAAGCTTCTTGCAGCAAAACCGTCTGATGCATTATTAAGCAGCAACAGATTTTAAATTTTTAAAGCTCTTCACCGCTGCTTGGCGGCTGGTATAAATTTTAAAAAACTTGGTCATGCCGGTTAATTCAAAAATATTGCGCAGCGACGGATTCAAGTTGGCCAAACGAAGATCTCCGTGCAAATGCCGAATACGCCGCAGACTCTCGGTTAAAATACCAATGCCCGTGGCATTGATATGCTGCACTCGCAAACAATCCAACACGAGTTGATAGCAGCCGCTATGGAGTATTGAAGAAATCGTGTTTCGAATATTAACAACCTCCTGCATGTCGATATCACCAAATAAGCTGACGACGGCCACCTCGTCTTCGTTAAGTAACTTTATGGTCACGTTTTCCTCACATCCTTTCTTAAGATTTGGATAATTTTTTTGACGCCACAGCGCCTTTTTTATCTACAAATCCTGTATTTGTTCGGCAATGTCTTCCAATGATTTTCCGCTTTCCAAATATTCCCGCCATCTTTTGGGTGACCAGATCTCAATACGATTGGACACACCCACCAAAACAGCTTCTCTTTCCAAACCCGCATAATCGCGTAATGAGCCCGGCAACATAATTCTCCCCTGTTTATCAAAGGAGCATTCCGTCGCGCCGGCCAGCAAACGACGAATAAAATAGCGTTCATCGCTTTTATTCATGGGACGAGAAACAATTTTCTCTTGAAAGCGTTTCCACTCATCCAGTGGATAGCCAAAAAGGCACGCATCCAATCCCTGAGTAATAATCATCTTCTCAGGAAGTTGTTTTTCTGACAGCACTTCCCGAAAGCGAACAGGAATGGATAGCCTGCCTTTTTCATCCAAATTGTGTTCAAAAGTACCGAGGAACATGAGTTTCCCCCACTTTCCACCACTTTTCCCCACTTATTGGGATAATGTACCCTTCTCTCCCCATTTTGTCAATGATTAAATACATTTTTTCTTTTCTTGTAGGGAACGGTCGCGACCGTTCCCTACAAGAAGTTTGGAACCTGCCCCTACATTATATATATGGAGAATTACAGATTTGTATTTGGGATTTGGAAAATTAAAAAATATTTTTTGGTTGGTTATTGATTTTTAACGTAGGGAACGGTCGCGACCGTTCCCTACAAATATGTTTATTCCCAGCTAAGCAACCATTTCCAGGCCTTGGGATTGCTGTCATCACGCTGAATATTTATTTTCTTCGCTCCTGCCAATTCCAGCATGCCATACAAAAATCCATCCATACTTTCCCGCAAGGCTTTAGGATACTGCGGATAATTATCCACCACATAGTTTTTTTGTTTGGCATGCAAACCATTTTCCAGACGCGCTGTCCCATAGTGATAAAAAAGACGCCACATCTTCTCCGCAATTTTAAGCATAAATCCAGTCGGCAACAGTCTGAACCACATGCGCGCAATCCCGCGAACATATTCTTTGATCAGTGCCCGTCCCATATCCTGCAAGCCTGGTTGAACATCCGCGTATATAATACTTGCTGCTTTGGCAACAATGAGCGCTGCTGTTTCCGCCGGCAGCCAATCGGTTGCCTGTGCTTGTTTATAGTAGCGTGCTGCTTCTGAAGACAAACCCACACACATACTCTTTTCAGCAGCTTCCCCTTTAGCCCAAATCTTTTCACGTGCTATCATGATGAGGTTGGCTTTGTAATCGTTGTGCATATTGTCATCCATAATTTTAATTGCCGTATGGGCGGGGTAACCCCGCCCATACAATTACATTCCAAATAAAAAGCCCTGCACCTTATCGGTGCAGGGCTTTTGCAAACCAATGTCCGTTTAACGTTTGGAAAACTGAAAACGCTTACGCGCGCCAGGCTGGCCATATTTTTTACGTTCCACCATACGGGAATCACGCGTTAAAAATTTCGCCTTGGAAAGGACGCTCCGCAAATCCCCATCCGCTTTGACCAAAGCCCGTGCCACACCGTGCAAAATCGCACCTGCTTGGCCGGTCATGCCGCCGCCCTGCACATTAACATGCACATCAAACTTATTCGCATTTGTAGTGATTTCCAGCGGTTGACGAATACGTGTCCGATAAGTCGGACGGGTGAAGTATTCATCCGCCGGGCGATGATTAATAAAAACATTTCCCTGTCCGGGTTTCAAACGTACCCGGGCCACTGAACATTTACGGCGTCCAGTGCCTAAAAATTCCACGGCTGAAGGCTGGGAAGAATTTTGCGCTGTGTTCGTTTCTTCCATTGTTTATATCTCCAATTTTTCAGGTTTTTGAGCAATTTGCTCATGTTTGTCGCCCTTGTAAATCTTGAGTTTTTTTATCATATTACGACCCAAGGTGTTTTTTGGCAGCATTCCTCTTACTGCCAATTTAAATACTTGCTCGGGTTTCTTCTGCATTAATTCAGCATAGGGTGTAAACTTCGCGCCACCCGGCCAGCCGGAGTGAGTAAAATTCATCTTCTGCTCAAGTTTCTTTCCGGTCAGTTTTATCTTTTCCGCATTGATGGCCACAATATGATCCCCGGTGTCCAGATGAGGGGTATAGATCGCTTTATGCTTTCCCTTCAAAATACTGGCAACACGTGTAGCTGCACGACCCAGGACTTTCCCTTCCAGGTCGACCAGATACCATTTGCGTTCCACCTTTCCGGTTTTGGGAAAAGGCGTAGACATGGCAATTCCTCCTTCAAATACCAGCGGCGCATAGTTTGGGCCACTATAATGAGTCCGATAATTTACCCAATTCAGGGCCTGATGTCAAGAGAAAAACATTTAATTTATTGGCATTTTTTAGGCGAAGTGACGCACATTAAATGTTACCGAAGGCTGAGATGTCCATTTCTTAGCTTTTGATTATAGCTCTTAACTTACTGGATATTTTTTCATGTCCGTTGTATATATATATATATGTTTTAAGGATTAGGATTGCTGGAAAGGGGGGGCTGCACATGAGACTCTATCTAATGCAGCACGGGAAAGCAGTGCTTAAAGAAGAAAATCCGGATCAGCCTTTATCTGATATCGGTCGCCAGGATGTGGAAGCAGTGGCTGGATTTCTGCATGCTGCCGGTCTTCGCCTTCAATCCATTTTTCACAGCGGCAAGACCCGGGCTAGGCAGACGGCTGAAGTCATAGCCGCCCACCTAAATTCTCAATCCAAAATAATTGAAAAAGCCGGACTCACACCGCTTGACGAGGTGGCTTCCATTGCGCAAGAGTTGGAAGAAAAGCAGGAAGACCTAATGCTGGTGGGACACTTGCCGCATTTGGCAAAACTTGCTTCCCGGTTGATTGCAGAAAACGAATCCCTGGCTGTTGTTCAATTCCAGCAAGGAAGTGTGGCATGTCTCCAAAAAAATCCTGAAGGTACATGGAGCATGGCTTGGATGCTTATTCCCGAGCTGATCCGCATGTTTTCTATAAATAAATAATCCCGTTTACTACTACTACATCCCCTTCGTTTTCTAAGAATGATTAATGCGAGCAATTCGATTTAACATCAGTATTTGAAAAGACTGCCTTAATTAAAAAAGGGGGAAATGCCGGCATGGAAAAAGCCGCATTAAATTACTCAAAAAACGGGGTCTAAGTTAATGAGTGGGCTAAATTCAGACTACCAGGAGGCAATCATGAAGAGGTCTATTTCCCGTGAAAAGAGAAAAGATAGAAACTTAAAAGAACATTACCATGATACCTATAAATCACAACTGAAATTGCCGGAGCCCACACTCTGCCCGAAGTGTCAGGCGGTTTTCGAGAATGGACGATGGAGATGGGCCCGGCGTCCGGTAGGGGCATATGAATTGATTTGTCCTGCCTGCCATCGGATCAGAGATAAATTTCCTGCGGGCATTTTGATTTTAAACGGTGAATTCCTGGGCAAACATAAGGATGAAATATTAAACTTATGCCATAATGAGGAAACCAACGCTAAGCAGAAGCATCCCCTGCACCATATTATGGAAATTGCAGAAGAGAGGGGTTGCATAAAAATAACATTCACTGACAACCATCTCCCTCGTCGTATCGGGGATGCATTGTTTCATGCCTATAAAGGAGAGCTGGATTTCCATTATGCCGAAGAAGATAAATTTATACGGGTGACCTGGAAACGCTAGATAAAAATATTCCCGCATCCCATACATTTTCAGTACAAATTCTTCTCGTTGACGTATTTGAACCTTAAACATAGATAATAATATTCAAATGCGGTCAACTTTCTACTTTCGATTCTCAACGCTTACTTTATTACAATGCGGTTTTAGTACCGTAAGAAGCTGTGAA
>JAGLMY010000123.1 GCA_023139775.1 bacterium | reverse complement strand
ATCTGCGTTTATTTGCGTTCATCGGCGGTTAATTTTCTTTCCATTTTTTAAAAAATTTGAGGACTAAGCGCCTAAGTGCTTAAACGCAGTCTTTTATAAATCGCAATTCCCTTCACACCAAAACTCATTGAGAGAACGCCGATCCGTCGGATGCTCACGTTCCTGCAATTCCCAGGGCAGCTGACCAGCCGGTCCTCGGTAGCCCAGAGCAACAATAGTGTGTACACCCCAGGAATCCGGAACCTGGAATGATTCCCTGACTTTGGTTTCTGAGAATCCTCCCATCGCATGGGCTACCAGATTACGATGCCGGGCTTCTAAGGCCATATAGCCCCAAGCCGTACCCGCGTCAAAAGCGTGCCAGCGATTCGGCTTGTTGGTTTGAGAAAATTCAGAAGCCGAAAGAACCGCAATCAATACCGGTGCTTTATCCGCCCAAATCCGATTAGGAGCCTGCAAGCATTCCCGCATACGCTGAATATCTTCCTGGCAGCGCGCTATTAAAAAACGCCAGGGTTGTTCATTGAAACAGGATGGAGCCCAGTGCGCTGCCTCCAATACAGCCAAAAGATCTTCTTCGGCAACTGGTTTGTCCAACAAAGCGCGTGGAGACCAGCGTTCAAGAATCATGGGATGGATGGCAAAGTCATTGGAGCGGATTTTTTCAACTTCTTTATTCAATTCATAGTTGGACAAGATGTAGTACCCCCTTTAGGTTGGATTGACTGAATAACGAACACTGCCTAAAATCGTTTCAGAATACTATTATTATATCAAGTTCGTTTATTTGTCGAATTAAAAAATGCTAAAAAATGGTAACTGTTCAGGTAGTCAAAATTCAGGAGTCAGAATAAAAACGCCGGCACGAAGTTTACAAGATTTAATTATGCGGCAAAAAATCATCAGTTTGTTTTAGGCGCAAAGACGCATAACATCAACAAAACGTAGAATCTTGTTCTGATTTTATTCTGAATTCCGGATTCTGACTACTGGATACCTGAGTAGTTACATAAAATGTAATATGTCAGTGAAGTGCAGTTAAACAAAGGTTGTCATACCCCGACCGGTAAAGGTATATAGAGACGTCTTTCGACAGCCCGCATGTAGTAAGCGGGTATCCAGGAATTTTTCAATACTTATAAAACAAGCTTTTTCTGGATTCGTCCCGGAATGTTTTTATCGGGGATAAAAGCATTCGGGAATGGTAAACAAAAAAAACACTTCACTGACATATTACCTATAAAATACTGATATCTGCTACTATTGCCAAATCGCCATTAATTACTTCAAAACTGACATTTTTAATTAGTATTTTGTTAATTAATTTATTGACAAATAGGTAATTATTTTATACACTAAAATTGTTGCTTTTATAGATATTTTTTTTAATTATATTGTCATTGTTTGGCGTAAAAACTGAACTGCCCCGGAATGACTTCCGGGGTACCAAATTTGATTTATTATTATAAAATCCCCCTAACCCCCTTTTCAAAAGGGGAACTCAATAAGGAAACCCCGCAATAAATTGCGGAGAATTAGAATCATTAAAATGCATTTTACTATAAAACCTCAAATGTATTTTAAGTAATTTAATTTTATTTGGTCATTTAAACAGCTAAACAAAGCATTCACTTACTTGATTCAATTGTGCCGAATAAGTAGAGTAGAATAGAAAGCTGTGATAAACATGAACCATATAAAATACCTGGCAGGAGCATTATTAGCGGCCATAGCAGGTTCATACCTGAGCCTGGGGATATTACATAATGGTATTGTATACGACGGTACGGTAAAGGCGGGTTTAAAACTCGCCCTGACATCCACGGGAATAAAGATTGATCCCCTGGCTGTAAAAGCTGGAGCAAGCGTGAACTGGCTGGCGCAGGCGCGGGCGCGGATCGCGGCTGAGGAATATCATGTGAAAGCCGGGCCCAAGGGAGGATTACAAGCGCCTAACCGAAAGCAGAACCTGCGGCTGCGATTTAAACGAACAGGTATCGAGTTGAGTCCGCGTAATGCAGGGGCTCTGCTTGCCGCGCCCCATACGGTTAAACCAAATTCGTCACTCTCCCCTGCCCCAAAACAATGGAATTTCAGGTGGAAAACAGAATACTTCGGGCGGAAAGGCGCGATAAAACGCGTGGGACATGCAGAGCCAAAAGCAACAGGCTCGCGTGTGGAATACACGCGCCAGGACATAAGCGAATGGTATACCAATGAAGCGCGAGGCATAGAACAGGGATTTGTTATTCACCAGAGGCCAAAAGGCACATCACGCATCTGCATCATCTCCCAACCTGCAACCAGCTTAATCCTGAAATTAACCGAAGACAATAATGCCATAGAGATGCGCGACTCAAACCAAGTAGTGGTCATGCGCTATAACCAGCTAAAAGTAGTGGATGCGCGCAATAAAAGCCTGTGGGCCGGGATGCGCGTGGAGAATAATTGCATTGTTCTGACATATAATGATAACAAAGCCGAGTATCCGGTGTTTATAGATCCTTTAATGACAACTCCCGCCTGGACCACGGAGAGTGATCAGGTGGATGCGAATTTCGGTTGGTCTGTAGCCGGCGCAGGTGATGTGAATGGCGATGGGTATGGCGATGTCATAGTAGGCGCAAAAAACTATGACAATGGGGAGTTAAATGAAGGCCGGGCGTTTGTGTATCATGGCAGTGCGAGCGGACTGGCCACGAGCGCGGACTGGACAGCCGAGAGCGATCAGGCGGATGCATATTTCGGCTGTTCCGTAGCCGGCGCGGGTGATGTAAACGGCGATGGTTATGGCGATGTCATAGTAGGCGCAAAAAAATATGACAATGGGGAGTTAAATGAAGGCCAGGCGTATGTGTATCATGGCAGCGCGAGCGGGCTGTCCGCAAACGCGACCTGGACCGATGAGGGCGATCAGGTGGATGCATATTTCGGCTGTTCCATAGCCGGCGCGGGTGATGTAAACGGCGATGGTTATGGCGACGTTATCGTGGGTGCACCTGGCTATGATAACGCAATGTCAAGTGAAGGCCGGGCGTTTGTGTATCTGGGCAGCGCGAGCGGGCTGTCCGCGAGCGCGAACTGGATTGCTGCAGGCGACCAGGGTGGGGGGTATCTCAGCAGCTCAATAGCCAGCGCGGGCGATGTAAATGGCGATGGATATGGCGACGTCATCATAGGCGCGTGTTATTATAACAATGGCGAGAATAATGAAGGCCGGGCGTATGTGTATCATGGCAGCGCGAGCGGGCTGTCCGCGAGCGCGGACTGGATTGTTGAGAGCAATCAGTCACAGGCATATTTAGGCTGGTCTGTGGCCGGCGCGGGCGATGTAAACGGCGATGGTTATGGTGATATCATTGTGAGCGCGTGTTATTATGACAATGGTCAGGCAGACGAAGGCCTGGCGTTTGTGTACTTAGGCTCAGCCGGCGGGCTCTCCGCAAGCGCAGCCTGGACCGCAGAAAGCGACCAGGCGTCAGCATATTTCGGCTGGTCTGCGTCAAGCGCGGGCGATGTGAATGGCGATGGTTTTAGCGACATTATAGTGGGCGCGTATAGTTATGACAATGGTCAGTCAGATGAGGGCCGGGCGTATGTTTATCTGGGCGGCGCGAGCGGGCTTTCTGCGGACGCGGACTGGACTGCGGAGGGCGATCAGACTGAGAGTCATTTCGGCTGTTCCGTAGCCGGCGCGGGTGATGTAAACGGCGATGGTTATGGCGATGTTATTGTGGGCGCGTATGGTTATGACAATGGTCAGTCAGATGAGGGCCGGGCGTATGTTTATCTGGGCAGCGCGAGCGGGCTGTCCGCAAACGCAGACTGGACCGCAGAGAGCGATCAGGCAACTACACATTTCGGCCGATCAGTAGGCAGCGCGGGCGATGTAAACGGCGATGGGTATGGCGATGTCATCGTGGGCGCGTGTTATTATGACAATGGTCAATCAAATGAAGGCCAAGCGTTTGTGTATCATGGCAGCGCGAGCGGGCTGTCCGCAATCGCAGACTGGACCGAAGATAGCAACCAGGCAGATGCAGAGTTCGGCTGGTCAGTAGCCGGCGCGGGTGATGTGAACGGCGATGGGTATGGCGATGTCATCGTGGGCGCGTGTTATTATGACAATGGTCAATCAAATGAAGGTCAGACGTATGTATATCATGGCAGTGCGAGCGGGCTTTCCGCAAGTGCGGCCTGGACCGCTGAAAGCAATCAGGTGGATGCAAATTTCGGCAAGTCAGTAGCGAGCGCGGGCGATGTAAATGGCGATGGTTATAGCGATGTTATCGTGGGCGCAAGTTTGTATACCAACGTTGAGTCTAATGAAGGCCGGGCGTATGTGTATCTGGGATCATCCAGCGGTCTCTCTGTTGGCGCGGTCTGGATTACTGAGAACAACCAGGCAGATGCAGAGTTCGGCAGATCGGTAGCGAGCGCGGGCGATGTAAATGGCGATGGTTATAGCGATGTTATTGTGGGAGCGGTTTATTATGACAACGGAGAGACTAATGAAGGCCGGGCGCTTGCGTATTATGGGAATGATTCCGGGGGAATAATCAGACTGCCCAGACAGGTAAAAGTATCAGAAGCAAACCTGATTGGACCTCAAGGTTTAGCTTCTGATCAGTCTGCGAATACACAAGCGCGTATCGGATTTTGGGCCATAAGCAGCCAGGGCCGGACCAGGGCCAAGCTCCAGGTTGATACCGCACTTCCGGGAAACGGACTAACCGGCGCTAATCTGCAAACCGGAGCCGCCTACCAGGATATAGGCGTTGCCGGCATGGACCTAGTACTGCTATTAACCGGATTGCAGCCCAGGCAGGCGTATAGATGGCGGGCGCGCTTGTTGTACGATCCCACGAATGCGCCTTGCGGTTTATTGCACAGCCCATGGTTCAGTCTGAGCCTGGCATCACTGGAAGGCGGCCATGATTTTCGAACCGGGCCATATTGGACACCCACTAGCACAGTGACTCCTACGAGTACGGCCACGCCTACGAGCACCGCAATAGATTCACCGACTCTGACCGCCACGCCCACGATTTCATTAACCGCAACACCTACCAGCATTACAACTGCAACTGCAACGCCCACGCCGTCATATCCGGCGCTGGCACAAGGCGGCTATGCCACGCCGAATCCTTTTCTGCCGGGTCTTGGACAGAGAGCCAATTTCAATTTCACTCTCAGCAACAGTCAAATTTCTTTCAAAATCCGGGTTTTCAACATCAAAGGGCGGGTGGTACGAACTCTGACGAATATACGGGAATGGGATGGCCGCGATGAGAATGGCCGCCTATGCGAAGGAGGATTATATTTATATCAAATTGAGGCGGAAAACCAGCGGATTAGCGGCACTGTGGCGCTGATAGAAGAGTAGAATTTAATATAAAGAAGGCCGGGAATTATGCCAGGGATAAAACACTGTTTAAACATAGTGGTTTTTGCCAGTGTGCCGATATGGCTGTTTATTAGTTCCTCAGTCCAGGCGTATTTTCAGGATGCAGCCTTGGGAGTCAGGCCAGCCGGGATGGGAGCAGCTTTTGTGAGCATTGCGGATGATGCCAATACGGTATTATTCAATCCCGCGGGTTTTGCCCGTATAAAGAATATGGAATTCACAGGCATGTATTCAGAACTATATCGCAATATAAACGCCCGCCTGTATAATGGACAGACTGACCGGCTGGGATACAATTTTCTCTCGCTGGCCATTCCAGGCCCGAAATCCTTTGGCACCTTCGGCGCTTCCTGGGCGAATTTTCAATCAATGTTCTATAAAGAAAACATCTTCGCGCTTTCTTACGGACAAAGTATTCTGGCAAAAAACATCCTGGATTTCGGAACCAATTTCAAGGTTCTGCAGTGGCAGGTAGAGGCCAATGATTATTCCACTGACCCGGTGATTTTCCCCTTTGCAAAACGTCAAAAAACCGGGTATACCCTGGACATAGGTATTCTAAGCCGGCCCCTGGAAGGGCTTAGTCTGGGCGCAAGCATGGATAATATTCTGCCAACTGAAATGGGATTAAGTTCCTCGCGCAAGGTGCCTATAGTTATGCGAGCCGGGGCGGCTTTCAAGCGCCAATGGGAGAAAAGCCCTGTAGATTCATTGCAAGTCTCGGTTGAGTGGAATAAGCGCGATAATGTTTACAATACCAAAGCCGGTCTGGAAATATGGTTTTTTCAGAAAGCTTTGGCAATTCGCTCAGGTATCAATATGGATGCTTTTTCCGCCGGCCTGAGTTTTAGGTATATTCCCCGGGCTTTTCCTCTGGGTTGGCAATTGGATTATGCCTTTACGCATCCTTTTATGGTGTTTAATACCGGCGGTTCGCACCGGCTGGGCATGACGATCCGCTGGAATTCGCAGACCAGGCGAAAAAAACCGATTGTGCAAAGCAAGCAGACAAAATTGGTGGATGAATATTATCAGGCAGCCATAAAAGCCGAGCTGACGGGAAATATCGAGGAAGCAACAGGATACTGGCAACGCATCATTGAGCTTGAACCGGGTAATATTGCCGCCCAAAATCACCTGGAGGAACTCCGGAAAAAACAGACCCAGGACGCAGGAAAAGCGGCAAGCATCACCAAAGAGACATATCAAAAGGGCGATCTCCGGTTTCGAAGAAAACCTGCCAAACTCTTTTCTGATAAATCGCAGGTGGAAATCGAGATAACCGGAATTAATTCGCAGTTCCGCTTGAAAGGCCAAAAGGAGTACTATGACAATGCCGCCCGTTGCCTGGCCAGAGGAGATAAATATTATCAAAACCAGAAATTCATAAAAGCTTTAGAAGCCTGGGAAATCGTGCTTGCTCTGAAACCGAACCATGCGGGCGCCTTGAAAAAAATAAGCAAGCTTAAGGCAAAAATCGCCGCGAAGATTGACCGGTATTCATATCAGGGCATCAAATATTTCAACCAAAAAAAATATATATCCGCCTCAAAACAATTTCAATTGGTTTTAAAGGTTGATCCGCAGTATTGGCAGGCCGGATTTTATTTGAACAAAACCCGGGATATACTGGCGAATAGAGTTCAAAAGTATTACTCCCGGGGCCGGGCCTGGCTGGCGGAAGGTAAAAACCAACAGGCTTTGGATTGCTTTAAAACCATCCAAAAAATAAATCCAGGCTACCGGAACACAGCGGAACTGGCAAAAACAGCCAGTGCCAGAATAAAAACCCTCAAGAAAACACGGCGGAAATATTGGACGGCTTATAGATATTTTCAGGGTCCGCGCCTGTCAAGCGCCTTGACGATTTTAGCGCCCTTGATTAAAAACAATAATTACGACGCAAATATCCTGAAATTGTTCAACCAGGTTGTGAAGCAAAAGGCCTTATCGTTCAAATACTACCAAAGAGGCATAAATCATCACATTAATGGATGTTTTGATTTATCCATAGCTAATTTTCACCAGAGCTTAAAACTTGACAAGCAAAGCCAGGCCGGCGAACGGCTCTGGGATGCCTATATGCAAAAAGGCATCCAGGCCTATCGCGACGATGATTTAAAAGCCGCGCTGAAAGCCTGGCAAAAAGCCTCCTCCCTAAAAAAGAATAATCCCCTGGTGAAAAAATACCTGGAAAGGGTTATAAACAAGATTAAATACTATAAAGGTGTCTTTGGAGACGATTATTTTAAGCATAAATAAATCGTAAGCAACTGTGAAATAATGGAGGCGCGGCCTTGAGAAAAACAAAAATCATATTTTTGCTTATGCTTTTCCGCCTGGTTTGTCCGGGCCTGCTTTATTCCGGCCAGGCAATTGAATGGCAGACCCTGAATTCCAAAAACGGGTTATCCCATGATTTCATTAATGTGGTCTGCGCATCGCGGGAATATGTATATATTGGCACTAAAAAAGGCCTGAATATCTACAGCAAATCAACGCAAAAACTCATATCGCCGGCGCGAAGGATACGCTTGCCGCATGAGAATGTTCTCTCTCTGCTGCCGGACCAGGACAGCCTATGGATCGGAACCACCCAAGGACTTGCGCTTTGGCATTCCCAAGACGCTAGGATTACGGATAAAGTACGCAAATTAAACGGTCGGCGGATAAATGCCATAGTGAGAGAAAAAGATGAAATTTACCTGGGAACGAATAACGGGCTCTTTAAATACCAGCCTGAAGCAAAAATCCTGACAGCCCTGGAAGCTCTGGAAGGCCGTGATATAGCCGCTTTGGAAATGACCAGCTCGGGACTGCTTATGATTTTTTCCAACGGCCTGGTGGAATTGTTTAACTTACAAACCAAGCGCAGGGAAAATATCCGCCTCGAATTCAATCCTTCACAAAATAAGGTAACCGCAGCGCGCTGTCGCGGAGATTATATCTGGTTTGCGACAGAAGGAAGCGGGCTGATCGGACATAATATGATGAAAAAAAAATGGGTTTCCTTATCCCGACCGGACAAGGTAGACGCATTTCTCACTGTCCTGGCGGTTGACGGAAAGCATCTTTGGTGCGGAACGTTTTTAGGTTTATTCCGCTATCATCAGGAGAAAAAAAAATGGTCTGCTTTCCCGGAAAGAACAATTACGGATTCTCCCATCACTACTCTGGCAGTGGATGGTGAATATATCTGGATAGGCACTGAGGAACGCGGCGTGGTTTATGGAAACAAGAAAACTCCCAATATAAAAATCCTGTTAGCCAAACGGTATTTCAAAGCTGAAACAGCCGAGATTTCAGGAATTATCCAGGGAAGCGGAAATCTGACTGCCAAGCTATCGTACCATGCCTTAACCTCGCCGGGCCGACGGCTTACCCGGCAGGTGGTTGTTTCGCAGAATAACGGAGAATTTAGAATACGCGTCAATTTCAAGAAATTATTGGACAATGCTTACCAATTCCAGATCTCGGTCCAGGATTCTCAGGGAAACCAAAACACGGAAAGGTTCACCCTGGTTAAAAAAACTAAGCCGTCGAGCATCACTTTTGATTTTTACGCCTTAAGAACCGGACTCAATAAAATCCAGGGAAAATACCGTCCGCATACCATTGACAAAATAATTTTGTATCCCGGCCAGGTATCAGCAGTTCTGGACCAAAAGACCCAAACCTTCAAAAGCGAACTTAGTCTCTTACCCACTGATACCCGAATCAAGTTCAAAGCCCGCGACTTTGACGGCCGGATTGAAATATTTACCTGCGATATAAAAGTAAAAGGCGCTCCCAAGCTGGATTTTTTTACGCCCCTGATGGTCTTTACCCCGGGAATTGATGAAGTGAAGTTTGCGATTACCCGGAAGAATATTACAGAGCCGGCTTATTGGGAAATACTCATTTCCACTCCAGCCGGCGAACCGGTAATGAAGCATTGGTCCGCAGCCGAGCTGCCTTCGCATTTTATATGGGATGGCAAAAATCAAACCGGCCAGGCGGTTGCCAGGGGAAATATTTTTTACTATTCTCTGAAAATCAAGGAGAAAAACGGCTTTGAAATGGTTACTCCCAAAAGAGCGTTGAAATCCCAGGCCATTACTGCAAAACCTGATATGGGGAAAGTAATTAAATTAAGCCGGGCTTTTTTATTTGATCCGGGAAAAGCGGTCATTAAACCGGCTTATTTATCCAGCTTTGACGAACTCAGGAAAATAATCAAGCAGCACCCGAAATGCGCCATATTAATTGAAGGACATACTGATAACCGGCCTCTTTTTCATTCCACCTATGTTTCAAATCAAAAATTATCAGAAGCAAGAGCCGCGACAGTGGCCGACTATGCAAGGAAAAAGTTTTTTATAGATAAAAAAATGATAGCCATAATTGGTTATGGCGCTGACCGACCCATAGCTAATAATGATAAGTGGACGGAACGGGCAAAAAACCGGCGAGTGGAGGTAAGTGTTCTGCAAAAGTAGAATAGAAAGCTGTGATAAACATGAACCATAGAAAATACCTGGCAGGAGCATTATTAGCGACCATAGCAGGTTCATACCTGGGCCTGGGGATATTACATAATAGGGCTATTTACTTGACTCAACCACCTACAATATGTAGTGTAGTGTCTCCAAAATATGGGTACATTTGATTTTATGTTTCTATCGTCATTCCCCGACAGGAAAAGATATATAGGGACGCTTCGCAGCCGGCATTTCGTCACCCCGGTATGCAGTTAACCGGGGCGGAATCCAGGGGGTTTGTTTGAAAAAGTCACAGTCCTGGACCCCGGCTACAATCATGCCGGGGTGACGTCTGTACCGTTAATTAAGAGACACTACAGTAGGATATGCCATGGTTACGAAATAAACTGTTTACTGTGTTTGGCAGCACGCTGTACAAGTTAAACCTGTCCCTTTTAATGATTTGAGTAAACCACAACCTGTTGGGGGTGGTTGAGTCAAGTAAATAGCCCTATTCGGGTATGACAACCCTTTTAGAAAACAATCTTCTCACAACAGAAATTAATTAGTCACGCGCTGCCAGATTTGTCCACCTGAATCAAAAATGAGACCATTTTCACCCACAGATTCTGCTGAAGACCCGCAAAGAATTTCTTTTGACAGGATAACAG
>JAGLMY010000122.1 GCA_023139775.1 bacterium | reverse complement strand
CGTATATCTTGTTGATCCTGTCAAATAGGGACGGGATCACATTCCCCCATTCACATTCACTTCTTTAGACTTGCATCAACCACGCTCTTTTGTCATGATAGGCATACACGCTACTCATAAGGAGGACACCTGTATGCTCCGCAAGCCTTTACTGGAAAAACTATTCGATGCTGCCTACCTGCAGCGCTGGAATGATAAAGCCCGGCCGGTTGAACTGACCGAACTGGATAAGCAAGCCCATAAAATGGTAATTGCCTATATTTTGGGTAAATTAGAAGAACCACAGCCGGATTTCAGTTGGATCGAAATCATTGAGGGCGGTATTTTTGAATTTCTGCAGCGAGTTGTGCTCACAGATTTAAAACCGCCCATTTTCCATAAAATCAAAGCGGATGCTGAAAAATATAAACGTCTCAATACCTGGGTCTTCCAGGAACTCCAGGACATCATTGCTCCACTGGGTCCTGATTTTTGCCGGCGTTTTAAAAATTATTTTCTTGAACCCAAAGAAAACATCAACCGCCGTATATTGAATGCCGCTCATTTTTACGCGACTAAGTGGGAATTTGATATTATCCATAAAGCCAATCCCAATAGCTATGATATCGAAGAGATTAAAGCGGACCTGCAGAGCAAACAGGACAAATACCGATCACTTGCTAGTATCCAGCAGCTGGAAGCGGATAAAAAATTGATCCGCTTTATCAACTTGTGCGGTGAATTGCGTTTCCAGACCCGTTGGTCCAATCTGCATCGAATCCCTAAGACCTCAGTCTTAGGGCACATGCTCTTTGTGGCCATGGTCTCTTATCTCTTTTCTTTATCAGTCCGGGCCTGCCCAAAACGTAGTTCCAATAATTTTTTCACCGGCCTTTTTCATGATCTGCCGGAAGTCTTGACCCGGGATATTATCTCACCGGTCAAGCGCTCGGTCGAGGGCTTAAGTGATCTTATCAAGGAATACGAAACCGAATTAATGGAAAAAGAGGTGTACAGTCTCCTGCCCAAAGCCTGGCATCAAGAACTGCGTTGTTATACGGAACATGAATTTGCCAACTTAGTCACGGATAACGGACTCCAGCAGGGTATTACCTGCGAAATCATCAATGAAAAATATAACAAAGATAGATTTAATGCCCGGGATGGTGATCTCATCAAAGCCGCCGATATGTTGGCTGCTTTCATCGAAGCCTATGAGGGTATTCGCAATGGCAGTGCCAGTCATGACTTGCAAGAAGCGAAGAAAAGCATTAAATATCGCTACCAGAGTGAGATTAAAAACATTGCCGGCATTGATTTTGGTAAGTTGTACTATGATTTTGATTAATAAAAATCATTTTTCAAGCTCATTAATTATTAATACATTTTTGTAGCTGCGTTAATTTTTACTACTTTTATGTATTTTTTTGTAATTGCGTCCTTTTCCCAAGCACTGATCGAAAATTCACTTTTATCCTTATAAACAAAGACCTTTTCCTTTTTTTCTATTCACCCCTTCTTTTGGCACGCTTAATGCATTATAAAAACCCATATAGTATCTTAGTTCTCAAATTTGTGCTTTTTATGGCAGAAACTTATTCGTCGCAAAGAGCGCAATAACAGGTCAGTGAAGTGCTGTTAAACAAAGGTTGTCATTCCCGA
>JAGLMY010000121.1 GCA_023139775.1 bacterium | reverse complement strand
CTTTTTCAAACAAAACCCCTGGATTTCTGCATGACCGTCACCCCGGAATGCCTAAATCCGGGCCGGAATCCATTGATTTTATAAGCAAAATCAAAGACACATGGACCCCGGCTACAATCATGCCGGGGTGACGACTAAAAAAGCCTTTTTAAAAAACAGTCTTTCCGCAACAGAAACGAATTATTTTTCTTTGTACGCGCTTTACGCTTTAACGCGGGACATAGACAGGTATAGCTTTTTTTTGACCTTTTTTGAGTTCCACTGTGATCGCACCCCCGGAACGCGTGGTCCCTGCCATGGTCTCAATACGAACCTCCAGTTCGTGCTTTCCAGGCGGCAAGGGAACGCGAACAATATGAAAACGATTCGGCAAGGTTCGCCAGGAACGGGTATCAGCTCGCTCAGTAGCATACGTAAAGATATTAGCAGCCAGTCCAATCAGGGCATTGCCTTTGGCCAGCCGGCGTGCCTGGTAAGCGGCAATATATTTGGCTGTGGCCCGGGCAATGGCTTTAACCGAAATAAGTCCGATGCGCTGCTCTAAATTTTGGATTGCGATGGCATCCAACGGTTCCATTACCTCACTCTCACGAACCGTTCCATCCGGCAAACCCACACGTACTTTACTCACCACATTGGGTCGCGGTCGAAATACAGGAAACGCGACTTTCAAAACATACGGATCACCGCTGGGATCTTCAATGGGCGCGGATACGTAATATGTCTCTTTGGCCGGAATAATCCCATCATATACAACCAGCATTACCTCAGCGCGTTTTTTAGGACGTTGTCCCAAATCCGGAATGTCCGGTCCGAATTCTTGGCGCCATTGGCGATATTGATCATCAAATCCCATCCACCGGGAAAGCCGGAGCAAATCTTCTTTGATCACATACGGAATCGGCATACCATAATGTTTGTGATACCACTTGAACGCTTTATAGGCCAGTTTGTAATCAATGTAAGCATCATTGTATTCACGCTCCGCTTCGTGAATGAATGCCGCCAAATACCGGGCAAAGGCATCCTGTTTGTAAATGGCCTGGCCTGCGTATTTACCGGCTAGTTTAGTGAGACGGGTATTGACTTTGCGCGCTTCCACCAAAGCGCCGTCCAGTTTCTGCGTATAGAGGAAATCCAGGCCTTTGATCACATTCACCATCACCTGTTCAAAATCTTCCCCCACATAATCCATAGACATGTCATTGACCAGGAATGAGGCGGCTGCCTGCGTTACACTGGTGCCGTACAGCTCTTCAATCAGCTGTTCAGCCAGACCTAATTCCTTAATACTGGTCTGGTAATCACCAATTCTCTGCAGCAGGGTGCCGCGTTCAAAATAATAAAGCATATTGTTGGTTCCGGAATATTGCTTTTTCTCCTTTTCCAACATGGCCAGGGCGGCATCATATTGTCCCATGGTCGTGCTGTTGGCTACTTTCTTGGCAACTGGTATTCCTCCGCAGCCTGAGACCACCAGTGCCAACAGCACGACTACAGGTAATACTACATATTTACGCATGGCAATCATGTTTTAGAAACGCGCGCCCGGTATTTTTATGTACTTTTTAATCTTCTTGTTGCCATACCACACTTTGATGCTGCTCTTCATATCCACCAATTCCATATCCACGGCGTAGTAGAAAGTTTGTTTGCCGACGCGCGCATCGGTGATCTTGGAAATGGTTCCCTGCAGCATATAATCCGCGCCGGTCTCCGCGTACATTTCTTTGCGCGTGGTTTCCGTGGAATAGGTCTGCTGATCTTCGCGTTCAGCGCGAATTTCATCGCGTTCACCTTTGGCTGCCACAAATTGCACATAACCTGAATTGGTCAGTTCGCGTTCAATGTCTTTTTGAAAGGTATCAATCGCAATGTGCTCATCGGTCTTGTTCTTAATGGTTCCGATGATCACCTTTGGTGGTTCACCCTTACTTTTCTTCATATGGCGGGCAACCCAAGGACGGGACAGAGCTTCTTTCACCATTTCTTCGGCCGTCAACTGGGAATCCGTATCATTCCAATTCCCTGATAAATCAACCACTTCATCCGGAGAGATACGTTTTACCTCCATTGCACATCCGGCCATACCTGCCATCACTACCATTGTTACGAGTACCATCAGCAAACGTTTCATACCACAATTCCTCCTTTTTTTATGCTTAGTTTAGAAATTCCAATGAAATCCAAATTGGGCGGATGCCTGGTTCAGAGAATCATTCACCCACTGATAACTGAATGCTTCATCACTTCCAGTGATGGCGGATACATGCGTAATACCCAGGGATAAACCCATACCACTATCAAAGATGTATTGCAGTCCCGCGGTTCCGTACATTCCGAAAATATTCGCTGCCGGCCCGGAGTAATAAAGCACCGGTCCGCCGGCCACAAAGGGAGAAAATTTACCGGTCAGAAAAAGATATTTAACAGCCAAATCCAGAGCAAAACCATTGAGAAAGCTCCCGGCTCCTGCGCCCAAAACAACGTTGCCAGTAGCATATTTGTCATACTGCAAGCCAAAAATGAGAGGATAACCAATCTGTAACCACAAATCAGTATCTTTTACTTTCAAAGGAGTATTCTCCGCTATCATGGCTTCTACTTTTTCAGTAACCCGCGCTTGTGATACAGAGCTTATTCCAACAACCAGGAATAAAACCAACCCAACTGCAGTTAATTTATTTAAACGATTCATTTTTGCCTCCTTATTATTTATGCCGCATCCGGCATAGTTGGTTTATTGTATCTACCAACCTATTTAAAGACAAGAAAAATTTAATTTTTCTTCTTTTCCTCGTCGTTGTTTTAGTATCATAAAAATCAAAGCGTCTCTGCTTCCCGCGATATAGTTGTTACCTTTTTACTCTCTTACTGAAGTTTTAGACCTTTGCAGCTGATTTTTGTTCTCTGTAATCTTCAGTTTATTTCCTCTGATAGGTTCCCAACAATTCCACACTATCCTGTGTATGCCGCAAAATCACAGACTTATAATTATTGAGGTTTACATTTTCCAATTGAGGCGTATCCAAGGCATACAGTTTGAAAAAATAGCGATGCGTGCCACTTGGCGGACAAGGCCCTCCGTATGCCGTTTTGCCAAAACTATTTTTAATTTCCAGAGCTCCCTCGGGCAGAGGGCCATTTTCCGGGATCCCTGCCGCTGTCACAGGAATATTCACCACCATCCAATGAATCCAATTCCCGGCCGGCGCGGCCGGATCATCGCATACCAAAGCCAGACTCTTGGTTGCCGCCGGAATATTGCTCCAGGCCAAAGCCGGTGATACATCCTCACCATCACAGGTAAAGCGCGCCGGAATCGGCTGACCATGCTTAAATGCTGAACTGGTAAGCTGC
>JAGLMY010000120.1 GCA_023139775.1 bacterium | reverse complement strand
GGATAATTATTTCACAGCTTCTAACGGATAGGTTACTTGGCGCGGAATAAAGTAATTGACCCTTTTTGGCAGGAATGATATGTTTGCTCTGAAAAGCAAATTGTTATCAGTTGGCAGGGCATCCGTCTTGTAAGCGGCAGATCGTTGGTTCAAATCCGTTCGGCGGCTCCAGACGTGGGGAAGGCAAATTATGGAACAAAGAAAATATGTGAGCAAACTGTCAATAAATTTGAATGATCTTATTCAACAGCGTACGGTTGAAGGATATCGCTTGGAATTCAAATCTACCTGGGATGATCAAATTAAAATGTCCAGTATTCGTTCGATTTGTGCTTTTGCGAATGATCTTTACAATCTCAATGGCGGCTATATTATTCTGGGCATAGAAGAACAAAATGGTCGCCCGGTTTTGCCGCCACGAGGTTTTGACGAAGCAAGCATTGACACGATACAGAAGGAAATTACCGGAGCATGCAAAGGACACATCTCGCCTGAATACCTGCCGCTAATTTCCGTTGAATCATTCCAGAATAAAATAATTCTTATAATTCGTGCGCCTGCCGGAGATAACCGTCCTTACGAGGCGCCTACCCGCCAGGGTAAGGGCAAGTCCTATTATATTCGTTCCGGTGCATCTACCATTGAGGCCTCTGGAGATTTACGCCGTCAACTGTTGGAGCAAACAGCCAAGATTCCTTTTGACGACCGCCGCAGCCAGGCCGGTATGGCGGAAGATATCTCGCCTAACCTGGTGAAGAAATATTTGGTAGATATCAGGAGTCACCTTGCATCTTTGGAGATTGACCCTGAAGAGTTGTGCCGCAGTCTTCGCCTGGTAGTGCCGGTGAATAATCATGCAGCAGCGCGTAATGTGGCGTTACTTTTCTTCCATAGCGACCCGATGAAGTTTTTCCCGGGTGCGCGGATTGAGGTGGTACAATTTGGTGATGATGCCGGGGGAGATCTGATCGAGGAGAAAAAATTTGGTGGTCCTTTGCCGGAACAAATACGGTCATGCTTGAACTATCTTGAAGGCTTAGGCGGTGCTAAGCTTCAGAAAATTCCCGGACAAGCTGAGGTCGAGCGGACAGTACCATATCCATACGAAGCCATGGAAGAAGCAATTGTCAATGCGGTTTATCATCGTAGTTATGAATCATCGCCAGAACCGGTGAAAGTTTACCTCTATCCAGACCGTATGGAAATCACCAGTTATCCGGGTCCGGTTGCGGGAATTATGCCAGAACATCTTAAACAGGGCAGCATGCCCTCGGTTCCGGCGCGCAACCGTAGAATTGGAGAATTCTTAAAGGACTTGCGGCTGGCTGAGGCCCGGGGAACCGGAATCCCGAAGATTAAGCGGAAAATGCAGGAAAACGGGTCGCCTGAGGCTGAATTTGATTTTGATGATGAACGTACCTATTTTAGGGTGATTCTTCCGGTGCATCCCCGGTATCAGGAAATTCACGCTTTGCGAGAGGCAACACATCTTTGGGTTGTTGGTGAGAAAGAGAAAGCTATTGCGCATTTGGAGCGGGCTTTTACCAGCCGATCCGACTCAGGGACTTTGGCAAGCCAATTGATTGAATATGCCTTTGGCCTGGAAAGGTATGATCTGGCGCGGCGGGTTATGGAAGATTTTGAGAAACAGCCTGGCGGGAGCGATGCGCCGCGGCCCTACCTGACCATGGCGCGTCTGCTTATTGACAAGAAAGAGTCCAAAGAAGCGGAAAAAATATTAAAGCACATCCCTCGTATGCGTACATTAAATGAAACTATAGAAGCTGCAATCCTGAAAAAACGAACCAATGACTTGCAAGGTGCACATAGGCTATTTTCCGAAGCATATTCATTTAATGCGGATGATCCCAAGATAATCCAGGAGTTTGCTCAAACAAAAGGCAAATTGGCTAGAAGTCTCTGGAAACCTAAAGACCGTTTTGTAAAAAAACGTTTAAACCAGGAAGCGGTAGAACTCCTGCGAAGGGCGATACAATTGACCGAAGACACAACACGTAAAGCCTGGTGCTGGTTCGATCTGGCTAGAGCTCTGGATTGGTTGCGCGATTCTACAAGTGTAATAGAAGAAGCATATCTTAAAGCTCGTTCCTTACTTCCTGAGGAACAGCGCTTTGAAACGGGTTATGAAGAATGGAAAAAAAAGATTAAAAAACATAGGCATTAACATACATCAGGCGTTTACGTTATGTTTTTTTTTGGAGAAGATAGGTATTTGTAACAGGTATTTGCATTATTCTGACTATTTTGACCCTTTGGGTTAAAATAGTCAGAATAATGATAAAAAGATTAATTTTAAACAGATTAATAGAAGAAATCAAACAACCGGAAATCAATATTCTATTAGGCCCCAGGCAAGTGGGTAAAACAACAAGATAATATTTATTACCTTTGCGAGTTTTGCAACCATGGCCTCAATTTGGTGAAATGCTTGGGGTCAAGTTCTAACTTCCCTATTGTGTCATTATAAAACAATCATAATTTAAAACTTTAATTTAAACGATAAAATGAGGTTGCTGTTTGAAATTATAAAATATATGTGATATAGTTATATATAAGTACATGCTGGGAGCTTGAGCAATTGATCGGTTTTTTAGGTTGTCATTCCCGAACGGTTTAATCGGGAATCCAGAAAAAGCTTGTTTTATAAGCATTGAAAAATCCCTGGATACCCGCTAACTACATGCGGGTATGACAAAACGCACTAATTGCTCACACTCCTAGCCCAAGGATGCTTAAATTGCAAGAGTCTAACTCGAAATTTCATATTTCCTTAATAGAATGGCATAAAAAAACTTCTCGAAAGATAGCACGGTTTATTGCCCTTTTAATTTCAATTACTTTTCTCTTCCCCTATCTCACCTGGGCCTTTGAAGTCCAAACTTTTCAAGGCGATTTAGTCTCTGTTTTATTTCAGCACCAGCCAATAGAAATATCTAAAAAACTGGGAAAAATCGACCGGTTTTCTCAAGGCCATAAACAACTGGTGATTCATATTCAGGACCTGCATTGCAATTATGAGGTGCAAAGAAACATCTCCAAGATCATTGATCACTTGGCCGGGAAATACGGGCTGAAGCTGGTGGGCATGGAAGGCGCCAGCTTGCCAATAAATGTGACCAAGCTATCAACCTTTCCGGTGGAAAGTGTAAAAAAAGAAGTGGGCGATTATTTTGTAAAACAGGGAAAAATTTCCGGACCTGAATTCTATGCTGCTACCGGCCAATATCCGATTCATCTGGAAGGAGTGGAAACAGCCGGGCATTATGCGGCAAACCGGGAGTGTGTAAGCAGGTTTTTAAATGATGAGAGCCAGGGATATGTGTATGACCTGCGGGAAGCCTTGGAGGAGATCAAGCCCGGTATTTACCCGCCGGCCTTAATAAAGCACGACGCCCGTAAGACGGCTTTTCAGGCAGGAGAGCTTTCAATATTGAAATATGCGGTATTTTTGTCAAAGGCCGCGTTAAAGCAAGGCCTGTCATTGGGAGCCTATCCGCAAGTACGCAAGTATGTTTCAAAACGGCGGAATGTTTTTTCCCTGGATATGGATGCAGACCAATTGTTTGCTGAACTGGAAAGCCTGGAAGCCTGGCTGCGCCAAGGTATGTATACCGCCAAAGTGCAGCGGGATTTGGACGAGCTGCTGCATTGTTTGGAAATCATGGAAAAACTGTTGAATATCTCAGCAGCGCCCCAAGAGCTGGCCGAGTACCGGGCATATTCAGGGCGTTTTCGGGTTGAGCATTTTATAAAATTTCTTTCCGCGCACAATATAAGCGGAGAGTTTGATCCGAACCCGGAAATATATGCGCTTGATCATTATCTCGGACTGGTTGGGGATTTTTATGAGCTTGCTGACCAGCGGAGCATTGATTTTGTGGAAAACCTTGAAAAACGGATGAAGGCGCATGACACAGAACTGGCCGGCCTGGTGACCGGTGGATTTCACACTGAAATGATCCTGGCAGAGCTGCGTGAACGCGGAATAGGCTTTATATCAATAAAACCGCGAATCAGGAAAATAGACAACGTGAATCCATATTTCGCGCTGCT
The DNA here is from genome assembly GCA_023139775.1 of bacterium. Lineage (GTDB taxonomy): Bacteria > Oederibacteriota > JAAXVQ01 > JAAXVQ01 > JAUVAV01 > JAGLMY01. The sequence continues at coordinate 13,216 of JAGLMY010000120.1, read as the reverse complement.
GCGGAACCAACAAACGCCCCTGGAAAAGCTGCTGGCGCAGAATCAGAAGCTATTTGGATTAGGACCATATTCTCCGGAACACAAAAATTCCACGGCTATCCTGCCTGAAGCTAAGTTGTCTAAGGTTAAACGAATTCCTTCCCAGGTTCTGGGCGCTAATTTGAAATTATGGTTGGTCAAAAAGCTGGTTTTAAAGGGACTAAGGAAGTTGGAGCTGAAGCGCGTCTATAATGGCGAAATATCCCGGTACCGGGCAAATTATAAGGATATTAAACTGCAAAATATAGATGCTATCCGGCAAAAAGGCAAAATTTTTCTGGTTTCGCTAACAGTAAAAAATGAACGTTTATTTGCGCTGTTTTGTCCGGAAGCAGATCAAAAACATCTTCCACGTCCGCTCGACTCAGTGACGATCAACGGCTATACCATGGGCTTTTACGCCCACGAAGTGCCAATGGAAGTAGAAAAAGCCTTGAGCGAAGACCAGCCTGGCCGGCATAGGGCTGAGATAGGGATGACCCAACTGCTGGTAATGGTAATGCCGGGCAATGGGATTATAAAGTACGTTATGGCCGCTGTTCCAGCCATGAAAAATTGGACACACCGGGCCTGGTTGGCAATTAAGCCGTATTTCGCAAGGCAACAACAGTCACCAATTCTCTTGCACCCCCAGCTTATGTTGGCACAGATCACCCTGTTAGGCCTGGTTAACGCAATTTCTATAGCCTTCACCAACCGGCCGCTTGATCCTAATGTCCAACTGGCTTTTGTTGGCCTGATATTAGCCACGCCCCTGTTAGCCGCTCTGGAATCCGTTAAAGTGAAACTAACCGGCCAGCTGGTTACTCCCAAAGTCGAGCCGTCCAGTTCCAACCTTATGCTGAAAAATATGGATGGAGAACCGGTCAGTGGCAAGCAGCCGCAAGAGATTAAAAAAAATATTTTCTTCTTCAAGCCAGGGAAGGCGGACGGTAATGCTGTGATGACCAAACAACTGGGGGCCAAGGGAGCGTACCTGGCCGAGATGGCAAGGCTGGGTAAACCTGTGCCGCCGGGATTTACCATCAGCGCTGAGATTTCCTTAAGTGCAAATCCGGCGCAGGAAATAGCTAATTTAGAAAAAGAAATTTGGGAGAACATCAGACATCTTGAGAAAGAAACCGGACAAACTTTTGGTGATCCTGAAAATCCCCTTTTGGTTTCGGTTCGTTCAGGGGCAGAACAACCCATGCGTGGACAAATGAAAACCATTAAAAATATAGGCTTAGATACGAAAAATATTCGCAGGCAATTAAATCGGGCCGTACTGGAGATTATGGAGTCCTATAATTCCACCCCGGTACGCGCTTTTCGCGAACGCAATAATATTCCTGATACCGGCACCGGCATTACTGTTCAACAGATGGTTCATGGAGATATTGGAGAGGATTCAGGGTCCGGAGTCGTTTATACCTGTAATCCCATAAGCGGGGAAAAAGGTATTGCCGGAGTTTTTGCGAGAGGGAGACCGGGAGAAGAGGTGGTCTCAGGGCGCAGTGAAAATCTCGAAAATGTTAAAGTGCTCAGCCAGGATAAAAGGCTGTTCCGAGCTTATCAAGATTTACAAAAACATGCCCAATTCCTGAAAGAACACTTCCAAGAGAACCAGGAAATCGAATATGTTATTGAAAACGGAAAACTATACCTGCTGCAAACGCGCAGCGCTGAAGATACGCTCTCGCCGGTCGCCATGATCCACAGCCTTTTGGATAGGATTACAACCAACATAATTTATGAAGAGGAAGTTGCGGCAAAAATAAGCCTGGCGGATTTGGAACTGATGCGAGATACGCTTAAAGCTCCGCGCCTGCCAAAAGATGTAACCAATCATATTGGCGAGGGCAAGCCCGCGGCGGTTGGCATTGGGACCGGATATGCGGCGTTTTCTCTTGAAAAAGCTCAGGAACTTATGGACCAGGGTAAGGACGTCATCCTGGTCCTGAAACAATCCGGCGTGAAGGATGAAGAAACTATTGATAACCCCCGCTGTGTTGGTGTCCTGGAAAGCAGCAACAATCCATATTCCCATGCCTCAGCTTTAAAGCGCCAGAAGAAGAATATGGAACCATGTGTGGTGGGGATTAATTTTGAAATTGGGAGAGACCAGAAAGCGCAGTATATGCAAGTGCGTATAGGCACAGATGTACATCGGATTAACGAAGGAGATCAAATCACGGTTGACGGCCATACCGGAAGAATTTATGAGGGCAAAATTCAGACGACTATGCCTGTTTTTAACGATAAGACTGAGCGGTTATATCAAAATGTGGAGAAATGGATCAAGGCGCAGTATCTAAGAAGGTTGGAAGATAAGATACTATTAAAACAAACGATTACTCAATGGTTAAAAACGCCGGATATGGAGATAGAGGGTTCGTTTGAAATTCGGGAGGCATTGAAGCGGATACATGATTTTCATCCTGAATTTATGAATGCTAATAATATGCCGGTATTAACAACTGCGTTGAAATTTATCCTGTCCGTGGAGGAAATTCCCGAAATTAATTTTAGTGATCCTAACGTAGATATGGACTTTCTAAACTTTCTCCAGATTATTTTCGGTGATTTATCAAATGAACAGGGCGCGCATTTGATGCTGTTATTAGCCGAAATCGCTCCGGAAAGCTTAAGTAAATTGATTTACCAGAATCCTTACCGACATTGGAGTCTGCAGGAATTTCTAACTAAGCTGGGCTTAGAAAAACCCGGAAATCTTTCGATGGCATTTGATACTGTTATTGAAAAAGTAAATGTGGGTGTATTAAAAAGCCGGGAATTGAGTAATTACAAAAATAAAACGAAATTTCTTTTTGCATATCTACTAATTGATTTGCCGCCGAAAATATATGAAGAAGTTGTGAAAAATATTTCGGGCCGAACTTTAGCACGTTGTGTTTCTGAATTTTATTTAGCAAAAGATGATAATGATTTCGGGAGAACTGTTGATAAAATAGACGATAGGATAAACACCATTAAAATCGTACTTGCAGATTGGCAAATACGGGAATTCGGCAAGTATAATAATTTTTGGAAAGAAGTAAAAGAAACAAACCTGCAACGCGCAGACACCTGGCTCTCGGATGCGCTGAAAGATGCGGGCATTGTTCAAGTGCGCAAAGCAAAATCGCCGGCCCTGGCTATTTTACCTATGTATAGAGACCAGGTAATCAAGGATGGCAAAATTGTATGGAAGGAAGCATTTAAGGCTTTATTCTACGAAAAGCTTTGGTTGCTGCCAATAATAGGCCTGACAATTTGGTCATTCTGGTTCACTGGCGTACCTCAATTTGGCCATGAATTGATATTCATAACAATTCTTAAATTAACAGTACCATTGTTCGGCAGCGCTCTCCAGGCGGTTTTGTTTGGTTTGGCTCACTACCAGGAAGTCAGTGAAGAAAAAATCCCCCAGGTTATTGTCTATGATGCCAAGTTAGTTGCGTTTCGTGAAACCGCCATGACAGGAAAACATTTTTTTCAAATTGCAGGTGTGTTTTTCAGGATGGCTTTACTGGTGATAGGAGGGATCATAGTTGGCGGCGCCGGCTTGCTGGGACTAAGTTCAGGTTTGGGGATGGCAGCCGGAGCTGCCATTGGTTTTGTTTTGGCATACGGCTGGCACCTGTTATGGGATTTTAGCTTAACGAAGAAATTTCCCGGCTTGGCTGCGGCCATGATATTTCCAAAGGGAATAAAACAAAACCAGGCATGGTCTCAAGTGGAAATTGAGTCCCAGGCCGGTCTGATCATCCAACAAATTAAAGCAGGCACTCCGGTTGCTTGGCAGGCAGTCAAAGCCGCTGATCTTCAAACCCGCACCAAGCTCGCCATGGCGTGCCTGCGTCAGGATATATCAAAAACGTTTGAGAATATTGAAAATTTCAAGCTTGACGCGCTTAAGCTGCCTTTGCACGCCCAGGTAATGGCGCACGACATTAATGATTTAGTGTATGTTATGTTTGGTAAAATAACAATACTGTTGGAAAAAATAAAGGATAAGTCAAAAAACACGGACAAACTCAAAGAAATCAGCAACTCATTTGCGTCAAACAGCCGGCAATTTATTGCAAACTACAATCTTATAGCGCAGAGTTTTAATAATACTGTAAAAATGCTGGATGAATATAATAATATAGATATTGATATGGAAAAACAGCTCAAGAAATATTTTCGAATACCTTCAGGCGATATGGGAAAAAGCGAAGAACTGCAGGAGTTGTTGCTGAAAATTAATAAAAAAGGAAAACTTAACAAAGAAATGCTGGCCCGCTGGAAGCAAACCACGCTATTGTATGGTTTTATGGAAATGACAAAATTTATGGCACAGATGAATACTGATGCATCTGTTCTGCTTGATCTTGCTAAATCAGATAATTCGCTGGCCGAAGATGTACGCGCAAATTATCTTAAGATACGCTTGCTGAGGGATATATTCTCAGAAAAAAATATTTTCAATTTTGGTGAAGAGCAAACAGTTGATTTACGCATAGTCTGCCTTCTTGCCAAGTATTACCTGGAAGAAAGCGAAGAGAAGATCACGGTCAAAATTGAAGCAGAACCGGATTTTATCAAGCAGCCCCGCCCAATAGTTGGTAATTATGGACAAATTATTTTTGATCTTCTGGCAAATTTGGTAAAAAATGCCAAAAACGCTATACACGGCCAGTTTGATGAAGGAATCGCAGTGGAAGAAAAGAACCTTACCTTTGCTGAAAAAATTGCAGTGGAAAGAAAGAACCTTGCCGAAATAATTGAGGCTATGAGCCGCGACCTTAGTAAAAAGCCTTCAGGCGGTCATGTTGAAATCATTTTTAAAAATAACGGTGCAGTATTTGTCAAGGATGATGGCCCCGGATTCCCAGAGGAAATCCTGGCCGACCAGGGAAAAAAATACCGCGAACTTGGTGGTGGTACCACCCGGCAATTTGGCCTCGGTATCGGCGGATTTGTAGCTGATCAGATCATGAAAAAGTTCAAAGGTTCGATTGAAATCTCAAATCGCGAGGATCCGGAGACCTCGGAAATTATCGGCGCAAGAGTAGAATGCTCATTTACAGAGCCGGAGCCCGGCGGCCGGCGCTATGTCAGAGATGAAAAATCCGAGAAAAAAATCCGGGAGATGTTCCGGAAAAAATCGGGCTATGCCTGGCTGAATTCCGCGCGGAGTGGGGTAAAAGATATCAAGAGCTGGCACCAAATATCCAAAATGGTGGCTAAATTGGCGCGTGCCTGGAACGCCCGGCAAAAAGATTCCGGCGCACCCCGCGATAAAGGCCCTGGGTCGCTGGACCGAATGCAGGCGCGGAGAATTATCCGGGAAATTGAACAGGTGATTGCAGAGCATCGGCAGAACATCGAGAAACTTTTTGCGGCAAATCCTGATGATGGTTGGTCGGACGACTTACAGAAAAAGGTTAGGCAAGTTGGCGAGGATGTGCAAAAAGTTATAGAAGAACGCATTAATGAAATCAAGAATAAATACCCTCATGTATTTCAAGGATTCTTTTTGGAAAGGATGCTCTTTATCTTATTGCAGAGATACAATCGGGCAGCCTCTAAACACAGTTCGCGGGTCGGAGATCTGGCAAGAGATATGGCCGCCGCATCGGAGGAAAAGTATACTTATAAACAACTTGCCGAATTCCTCTGGGCAGGGCGGTTGCATGATATAGGAAAAATATTGATTCCCGAATCCGTGCATAACAAAAAAGGGAAATTAACCGACAAAGAACGCGCATTAATGAGAATGCATGATGTTCTCGGCATGCGTATTGTCGAGGCCTTTGGCGGCCATTTCAAATATATGTATCCCGCATTGTGGCACCATAAAACATCGCAAGATTTGCCTGGAAACGTGTCACAAAGCGAGAATGGCGTGGAAATTCAGCAAGCGGTCAAAATAGCTGATTGTTTTGATGCCGCCTGCGCCAAGCGGCCATACAAGGGTCCTGAATTTATTGGAGAAGTCATGGCAAAACTTCGCGAAGACTTTGCGTTATCCCCCAAATGGTTGAAGGTGTTGGAGCGGGTTAGGGGAGGATGGCAAAGTAAGTTCACGAATGGGGCAAAAGTTATTTTGCACACAGCGCTGACTCATGCCCGTACGGCTCTTGAAAGTCCCACGCTATTATCTTTGCTTATAACTGCCCTGGCCGCTGTGATAGCTGCCGTTGCGGGTGAATATCAGGTTGTGCAAGTTTTTCAAGGCATATCCCTGCCGGCTGAAGCGACCGCCTTTGCCTGGCCAGAGACAGCGTCCCTGAAAGTTCCAGTTTGGGAAGCATTCGCCATGCTAATCAGCGGCATCCGGCCTGTTGTTAACACTATCGTTGTCCCGCCAGTGGAAAGAAGCGAACGGATTCGAAAAAAGACGGAAAAACCTAAGCCTCCAAAGGGGAAATCCAAAAAGAAAAAACCGGAAGAGTCTAATAAGAAGCCTGAAGAGCCGGGTGAAAAAGGGAATAATATTGATACCTATGCGTCAGAAATAATTAGTGAAGCGCATCCTAAGCGCGCCAATGAGCCCCTATTCGCGGTATCGCCTAAAGAGCGTTTTACGCAGAACCTTATGATTTCCCTGCTATTTAATCCCGGACATTTAAAAGGATTATTTTCTCTGGACGGCATCAGCGCTGTTTTACGCGTTGGGATCGCCTTAGTAAAATTGGTGATTATGCTCACGGTTGGCCAGGGAATAAACCGGCCAGGCGAAGCATTTAAATTCAATGCCTCTGATCCCGCGCTGGCAAAGCTGCAGAGGAAAAACTGGCTGCCGGATAAATTGGCAGCGGATTTTGCGCGGCTATATGGATTAGAGATTAAGGCGGTAAGCATACGGCCGCTTTCCCAGTTGGCTGGAAAACGGAATAGCTGGATAAGCCTGCTGAATTTGGGAAGTTTTTATCAAAAAACAGGTGAAGCTGGGAAACCTACATTATACATTGCGGATAATATACTGAAAGTATTTCTTAACCAGCCAAAGGGCGGCAAATGGCAACAATGGATGTGGTCGGGAAACCGGACTTTACTGGGACTGCTTATGCGCCATCATTCATTGCAGTATGCTGCCAATAATAATATTGATTTGCTAAGGTATCGGTTTATGGCCTCTACAGAATTGGGAGTGTGGATGAAAGGAATATTGAGCGCGAGTAAGACCCAGCCGCATGGTATGGAAAGCGTGGCACATAGGCTGGGTCAGAGTATGAATCCGCTTTGGCAGACTGTTGGTCTGGCCGCTATTATGCTGCTTGTGTTCGTATACCCGGCCGGGGCTAATGACTTTATTCCCCTTGAATATAAAGCCGAATTATTAGCAGGCTTGCAAAAATACAGTTTGGAAATATTAGCCCTGGTCTCCACAACAGCGCTGGGAATAATGAAGGTAGTTTCGCAAAAAAAACCTATTTTTAAAAAAACCGCCCCAAATAGAATAATAAAGGCCGGGCGATCCAATACCACACCAGACAAAATAGTTATGGAAAAAATCTGCAAATATGACGGCACCCCGGAAGAAATAGAGAAAAAGTATTTATTTTCAGAGGAAGAGCAAGAGACATTACCTGAAGAAGAGAAGAAAAAAATTATAGCAGAGGAGATGGAAAAGTACCGCAAAGCTTTTATAATGCTTGAAGAAGAACTCTCTCAATTGGCGGCTAATAAAGACAAGAAAGCGGAAGGCACTTTTAATGCTTGTTGGGCGTTTGAAAATACTATTATTAATAACAACTATGTAGAAGATTATATTAGAGCAAAGGGCCTGAAAGCTTCTCATATCCTGTGCAGTGAAGAATTTTGGGAAGAGCTAAAGAAAGCTGGAAAATATCGCATTACCGGACCTAAAAGTAAAGAGTGTACGGATTTTGCCACCAGAATAGCAAATAAATTAGAAAAACCAGAGGAAAAAATGCCGGCTATGCCGGAAAAAGAAAAATTTATTTTACTGGTGCGCAATCCCCAGCCGCATACCATGGTAAAAATAATTTTAGAAAAAAAAGATCAGATAAGCGCTATTATCTGGGAGGGTGTTTTTGAGAGCAAGCATTGGCCCGATATTGCGGTGGTGTTCAAGATTCCAGTGATGGGTGCTCTAAATCAAGCTGATATTTATGATCAAGTGGAAACCGACGATATGGCTATTGTCGATTCCGCTGAGAAGGAAATTGTGCTTAATGTTACGCCGGCTATCAGAGAAACATACATAATAAAGAGTTTGCAGAAGCAGGCCATAGAGGAGGCGCTGGCGCCTAATGCTTCCCAGCCGGCAGTTTCCCAAGATGGACAGGAAATCAATATCAGCGCGACGGTGGGACCTTTTCCTGCCAAAACAGAAATAAAGGCGATAAATAAAATTGCCGGAGGTAATGTAGGGCTTTTTCGGACAGAAGGTTTATACCAAACTGAAAACCCATCAGAGAATGATTTATGTGACGGTTTTTTGTCAATGGCTAAGCAGTTAAAAGGAATGCTTTCCGTACGGGCTTTGGATCGAAACCCCAAAGATAAAGATGATGATGTTTTTGCCGGACAGGAAGTTTTTGGCATTGAATTCCTACTGGGAAATTCTGAAGGCCGCGCGGCATATAAAACCCAATGCCGGGCAATTTTGCGCGCTTATGCTGAATCCAAAAAGAAAAACCTCCGGTTTTTTGTTCCTATGATTAAAATCGCCACCGAAGTGGAGAAGGCGCTTGCTGTATTCAAGGAAGCTAAACAGGAATTAATCCGGGAAGGAGTAGTTGCAGAAAAAGATGTCAAAAATATCCAATTTGGAATTATGCTTGAAACCAAAGAAGCAGTAGCGAATCGGAAGCAAATATTGGATATTCAAGCCCTGGATTTCATTTCCATCGGTACCCGGGATTTGGCGGAAAGTATTAATCCCAACAACCACATGAGTGTAGAATATATCGCGGCCATCAAAAAAATAATAACAGAAGCATCCCTAAAAAACAAGGAGGCGTCTGTGTGCGGCGCGTATGCGGCTGACAAATCGCTTATCACGGCCATATGTTCAGGGGAAAAGATTCCCCGCTTTGCCATGCGGTTGCCAAATATTCCTTCGCGCAAGGCGTTTTTTCGGGCAATGGATATCTCTAAGCTGCAAAAAATGAATTTGTCGGATTCTTCGGATAGGGAAGAACAGGTTAAAGAGATCAATCGCAAGGTGATTGAAATCATTACCAGGCAAAAAAACTATCTGGATGCGTTGACCAGGCGCTATATTCAGCAAGGCATAAAATTGGCGGTAAAGGCGGACTTTGACAGTAAGGCGGATCGTAGTTTAAGGAGCGTAAAGGTTGGCACAATTACTCCATATATGGAGCTGCCGGAAGAATCGACGCTGGGCAGGTTGGGAGCTAATTATACTTTCATGAATCTGGTCGGACGGTATCTGGTAGATTCTTTGGGATGCAGAGCTGTGAATAAAAATCCGCTGAATGAATTCATATACCGAATAATTCAATTAAGAACCGCGGTAGGAATTCTTAGCCGCGACCTTGCAAATCGATTCGTTATTGCGGCTGCTGAGGGCTCTCGCAAAGGCCGGCCGCATATTCCTGTGGGCACGGAATTAGGATTCGGCTCGGAGCTGATCGAAGTGCTTTCATTGGGATTGGAAGAAGCAGGAGGAATTACTGATCCGGAAAAGAAGGGTACTCTGGTAGCGAGCGCTTATGCTGAAGAAGGCACTTTCTTATCATTGCATGATTCGTATATGTTTCAAATTACGGCAGATACTTCCATGCAGAGCGTGGATTTACCGGGCATACTAAAAACCGCCAGGGAGCGTACCGGGGACAACAGCATAGATCAGGTTTTTGTCGCGCAAAAGATACTGGAAGAATATGACAAGTGCGGTAATCATGATCCGCCGCGGGTAAGAGTGCTGTTTAGAGAGCGACACTGTGATTTGCTGCAAACTCTGGCACAAGAAATGGGCATACAAGAGACCTATGAGCAAATGGAGCAAGCGCTTAAAAAAGGCCACGGATATTGTGAATTACCAGGCAAAAAAGGCACATTGATACTTAAGGAAAATGACGACTGGTCAGGAGCGCTGGCATTGGGCAAGCAAGAGGGGGTTAACATAAATGTCGGCGCCGGTGGATATCCCCAGGCCTTAATGAGCGCTGTTTTAATCAAAAAACTGGGCGGTTCATTGGCAGGAGTATTGGTCCCGCAGAACATGAAAAAATTTACCGGACATGAGAGGAGAATGTATGCCCGGTTTGGAATAAAAGAAAAAGAAATAAAAGAAATTTATACGCAGGACACGCTGGTGAGAAGCATGCCTGAGGATATTGCCTGTACCATAGGCGTGATAAGAGAGTATGTCCTGGATGGAAAAAAAATTCCCGGGCCGTACCTCGATAAACAAGGATATCTTTTCGCGCATGAATTGTGGGTCGGTAAGGGGCAAGTTCATAATGTGCCGCTGCATTATGAAACCGAAATTGTTGCTTTGTTGGATGAAAAAGAGCAAGGTAGGACGACAGTTGGGCTGCTTTGTGATTTAGCCCGGGCTTACACTAGATTTGGCGAGTATGCTAAAGCCAAAGCCCAGTTTGATGACCTGCCGCCTAATATTTCGGCGCCGGATCAGGCCAAAATCGATACGCTGCGGCATTATATGGAAGGCCGGCGAATTATAGTGGAGGAAAACGGGGCGCCAAAAGCAGTGAATCTGAAAGCTATCACAGAGTTTGAGCAGGCTCTGGCGATAATAACAAAAGCAGGCTTGAATGATTTAGAGGCTGATCTGGAGCTTAACCTGAGAATACGCAGAATATATTTCTGGCTGAGAATCGAAGCAGCGAAAATAGGGGATATGCGGAAAGCATATCAATATTCTGAAAAGGCATTACAGTATTCCGAAAACGATTTTGAAACCAGGGCCAGGCATAATACTCTGCGATTACAAAAATTAATCGCTGAATATGATCAAAAGGTCGATGAATTTTGGGAAAAGAGCGAACAGGAACCCAAACTTGCGCAAAGATTGGGTTTTGCTTATGATGTGTATAAAAAATATTTACAGAATCCGGATGTGCAAGAGTACGGAAAATGGCTGGCAGCTAAAGAAAGGGGCGGCAATTTATGGACCGCGCTTTTATACGCGGCCGTATTGTCGGAAAATGATTTTGCTGATCAGGCAAAAGTCATGGGCTATTTATATGGGGATAAAAGCGCTCGCGCAGCAGGCGAGCTTGTAGGTGAGCGAACTAAAGAAGAGGTGGTTACTGATTTTGTTGCTCTGATAACGGCTGCCCGGAAAACTCCGGGATTTGGAGCTATAAAAAATATGGATTCCAAGCGGGCGTCGCTTGCCACCCAGGCGGACAGGACCAGGGCGCGAGAGAATATCCGTATTGCAGAGGAAATATTAGCTACCAGAGCCCAGTTTATATTGGAAGAGATGGCACAGATTTGCCAGGCCAAAGCTGAGATATCGCTGGCTTTGGGAAATCGGGAAGGCGCGCGTCAATATTTAGAAGAAATGATCGGGCATAATAAATTGGTTTTTGATACCTCTGCCACGGAAGGTCTAAGGCCAGTGCAAAAATTGTTTGACATCGCGGACAACTACTATGGCCTGTATAAAGAATTCGGCGATACAAAATACAGAAAAGCGGCGCAGGAATCCTATGAACTGTTATTTGACCGGGAGAAATTTGCGCAACGGTGCCAAGAAATATATAACGAAAAAGAAACCGAACAACTTTGGGATGTTATGGATTTAATCAAAAGCGTTTTAGTAGGTCGGGCCCAAAATAGGCTGGCAGAAGTCCTTCGCTTACAAACATATGCCAACATAAATGAACTTGATTTAAAAGTTTCCCGAGTGGTTGGTGACGGAATTTACGATTTGATTGATGAGATGAAATCTGCAATTAAACGGCACGACTCCAGGATTGCGATTGAAGGAAACCAAGATTTTCCATTTGATAAAAATTTGAGACAGAGAATAGCTACGCAATTCACTGGCAATGCATTGGTTATTTATTGCTTCAAAAACTTAGGCGCAAAACCGGAAGAATTTATCGTATCTATTAGGAATAATGAAGGGGAAGCTATCGGACATGCTATTATTCGACGCGACAATGGGAAATCAAGACTGTGCCAGTTCAGATTTGTAATTTATCCACCCTATGGTACTAAGGGCTATAGCAGGAATGCTCTTTATATGCTGATGAAAATGATGTTGATACCGGGGATGTTGTATGAAAAGACTAGGATTAATAAAATAACCTTTCAAAACATCCATTTAAATAAGCCGGACAGTAAATGGGGAAAAATAAAAGAATTTTTAATGAAAGAGGGATTTATTGAGATAGGCGCGGCCGGCATGAGGTTTGATGTGCCGGAGGTATTTAAGGCTCAACCAAGAAAAGGAATTATGCCAAAAGGAAAAAAAACCACAGAGAATAAAAAAACTATTCTAAGCATAGGAGTGATGGCCGTATTGACAGGTGTTTTACTGAAATTGTTCTTTATGTTTACAGGCCTGGAAATGGGAAGTGGGGCTGGAGCTGGGATTGAAATGGCTCTTTTCCCGGCTTTCTTTCTTCGCCTGCCGCCAGTGCGCTTTTTTCAACTTTGGCGCTTAAAACGTATTCAACACAAACTGAAATCAAGTTTGCCATCCGATGTTATAGCGAATTCCGGACTGCACCGGGTTTGTATGAAGCTGACCAATGATGCCTCGGAATTTTCACAAATTGAATTTGGCAAAATAATTTATAAATATATGCGGAAAAACAAAGATAATTATTACGATTGGATATACCTTTCCGAAATGATGAGGCATATGAATTTTAGCAAGAAAGAAAAGTTTGCTTTTGGGGATAAACCGGAAAGTCCTTTTGCAGATATAAAGAAACCAAGGCAGCTTTTTCTTTTCCAACAGTGGATCAGCCGGCCAAGCGATTTCGGCGCCTGGGAAGATATACTGCCGAAATATTTTATAATTAATAAAGAGTTGAAAAAGCAAATATTCCGCCGGCAAAGAAAATCGTCACTGCCCGGAGCAGCCTAAAAACAAAAAATGTTTGCCGGACAGGAAACTGTAAGGTGGATTTGTAAATTGATTTACTCAAGATCGATAATTATAGTGACATTATCAAAAAATCAGTAACCACGGATGAACACGGATTTTAAAAGCTGTTTCAGCATA
>JAGLMY010000012.1 GCA_023139775.1 bacterium | reverse complement strand
TTTTATCTTTCGGCAAATCAATGCCGCTGATGCGTGCCATACGTTCCTCCTTCAGTATTCACCAAGATTAACCTTGGCGCTGCTTATGTTTAGGATTGGTGCAAATAATACGCACAATTCCTTTGCGCTTAATGACCTTGCATTTTTCACACATCGGTTTTACAGATGCTCTAACCTTCATGAATTGTGAATCCTCGCTTTCTGCTTACTTAAATCGGTACGTAATTCTTCCGCGCCCCAAATCGTAGGGTGACATTTCAACCGTCACACGGTCCCCGGGGAGAATACGGATAAAATGCATTCTCATCTTACCGGAAATATGCGCTAAGACTACATGGCCATTATCCAATTCCACCCGAAACATGGCATTGGGCAAAGCTTCCAGCACTTTTCCTTCCAGCTGTATGGAATCCTCTTTCGTGGTAGCTTTTATTTCATTGTTCAACATTTTTTTTGCTTGCTTTTTTTTCGCGTCTGACTTTTTCCCACCACGACGTGGTCTCATACAGTTAATACCTCCGCTCCTGAATCCAAAATTGCTATCGTATGCTCAAAATGAGCTGACCGTGATTGATCTTGCGTGACCGCGGTCCAATTGTCATCCAACACCCGAACCGGATAAGCCCCAACGTTGACCATGGGCTCAATCGCTAAAATCATACCGGCCTTTAGTATCACACCCTGGTTCGGTTTACCAAAATTCGGGATTTGCGGATCTTCGTGAACTTCCCGCCCGATCCCATGCCCGACAAAATCACGCACTATTGAAAAATTGGCCGCTTCCACATGCTGCTGAATGGCGTGGCCGATATTGGAAAGATGCTTTCCAACTTTTGCCTCAGCAATGCCTATTTCCAACGCTTCCTTCGTCACTTTCATCAGCTGCTGAAAAATTACAGCTACTTCACCAACCGCATATGTACGAGCAGCGTCTCCATGCCAGCCATTGAAATTGGCGCCCACATCCACGCTGATGATATCCCCGGATTTCAAAACCCGGCTATCGGGAATACCGTGCACAACCTGGTCATTCACAGACGTACAAAGTGTTGCCGGATATCCCTGATATCCCTTGAATGACGGAGTCGCTTTTCGCTCCCGAATCAATTTCTCGGCCCATTGATCCAGCGTTCGGGTTGTTACCCCGGGACGTATTTTACTCTCCAAGCTGTTTAAAACCTCAGCTACAATCCGTCCGGCTTGCCGAAGTGTGCCAATCTCAGATCGACTGCGAAGATAAATCACCTTAGTTATTCCATTCAGCAGCCGAACGAATCATATTGACAATGTCTTCAATCTCACCCACAGCTGTAATGGTCCGCAACAATCCCGCTCGCCGGTAAAAATCAGCTAGTGGAGCAGTTTGCTCTTCGTATACCTGCAAACGATTGGAAATCGTCTTTTCATTATCATCCGAACGTTGAATCAAAGCCGCGCCGCAGGAATCACAAATCCCTTCTTGCTTGGGCTTCATATTCGTATTCACATTATAATTCACTTTGCACTGCGGACACACCCGGCGTCCGGTCAAGCGCTTGATAATCACTTCACGGGGCACTTCGATATTAAACACACCGGTCAAGGGTGTGTTCTTGCCCGCCAAAATACCGTCCAAGGCTTCTGCCTGCGCAATAGTGCGCGGATAGCCATCCAAAATAAAGCCTTGCGCTGCATCTTTTTCAGAAAACCGCTCAGCCACCATTTTAGTGACTAATTCGTCCGGCACCAATGCTCCGCTATCCATATATCCCTTAGCTTCTTTTCCCAGGTTGCTTCCTTGTTTCACATTTGCCCGCAGCAGATCGCCGGTTGAAATGGTCGGAATTTCCCACTGCCGGCTTAGAGGTCCGGCATAAGTGCCT
Organism: bacterium; assembly: GCA_023139775.1. Taxonomy (GTDB): domain Bacteria; phylum Oederibacteriota; class JAAXVQ01; order JAAXVQ01; family JAUVAV01; genus JAGLMY01. Next base: position 11,306 of record JAGLMY010000012.1, on the reverse strand, counting down.
TTACCTGCGCCTGGCGCTCCCAAAAAAATAAGTCGTTTTGCTTCACTCATGCTTTCCACCTCTAACGCAATCCCGTGCTGTCAAAAAGACGACGAGCGTCCTTTAAGTTTTCCCTGTTTCATAAATCCTTCGTAATGCCGCATTAAAAGATGCGACTCAATTTGCTTCATAGTATCCAAAGCCACACCAACCACAATTAGCATGGTCGTACCGCCAAAATACCATCCAATCGAGAACTGCTTGGCCATAAAGTCAGGAACAGTAGCGATTAAAACAACTGCCAGCGCGCCTCCCAATGTGATTCGCGAAAGCGTCTGATCAATGTATTCCGCCGTAGATTTTCCCGGACGCAAACCAGGAATAAATCCGCCGTACTTTTTCATATTCTCAGCCACATCCGTCGGATTAAAGGTAATGGCAGTATAAAAGTAACAGAAAAATACAATTAAGAAGGCATATAAGATCATATAAAGCCAGCTGCCGGGCGACATATACTGCACCAGCAGCTGTACAAAATTCTGACCCATTCCCTGTGAATTCGGATTTTCAAAGAATTTCGCCAAGGTGGTCGGAGTAATCAAAACCGAGCTGGCAAAAATAACGGCAATAACACCGGAATAGTCCACTTTCAAGGGCAACTGGGTGGATTGGCCACGATACACTTTACGTCCAACCACGCGCTGGGCATACTGTACCGGCACTTTGCGGAAGGACTGTTGAATCACAACCGTTAAAGCAATGAGCGACACCAACACACCTAAGAAAAAAAGCATCTGGAATAAATTAACCGAGCCGGCCTGGAACAAGGCCCACATAGAACCCATCTCCCTTGGCAGCCCGGCAATAATACCGGAAAAAATAATAATGGATATGCCATTACCAATTCCACGCTCTGATATCTGTTCACCCAGCCACATAATAAATATGGTGCCACAAGTCAACGTCAGCACTGTGGTAATTTGAAAACCAACACCCCAATTCATGACAATAGACTCACCACCGTCTGGTGATACATTGTTCAGCATATAGGTCATACCTAAGGCTTGAACGATACAAAGCAGCACAGTGCCATAACGGGTATATTGGGTAATCTTTTTTCTGCCCTGTTCCCCTTCTTTCTGCAAACGTTCCAAGTAGGGGACAACGGCGGTCAACAACTGTATAATAATGGAAGTTGAAATGTAGGGCATAATGCCCAACGCGAACACAGAAAACTGGCTCAACGCTCCGCCGGAAAACAAGTTCATGAACCCCAGCACACCGCCGGCCTGACTCTGAATAAGATTGGCCATGGCAGCAGCATTAATGCCCGGTGTCGGAACATGGGCGCCAATGCGATATACAAAAATCAGTGCCAAGGTAAAAAGAATCCGCCTTTTCAATTCCGGAATAGAAACGGCGTTCTGAAAAGCTCCTATCATTAGAGCACCTCGGTTTTTCCACCGGCAGCTGCCAATTTTTCAGCCGCGCTCTTGGAAAATTTATGCGCTTTGATGTTTAACTGTTTCGGCGCTTCACCCACACCCAATATTTTTATTTTCCTGTTCTTCCGGACCAATCCCTTGTCTGCCAGGACTTCCGGATTCACTTGGGTGTTGGAATCAAAACGGGCCAAATCTTTCAAATTGACCACTTCATATTCAATCCGAAAAATATTATTAAACCCGCGTTTCGGCATTTTTTGGGTAATGGGCATTTGTCCGCCTTCAAACCCCACAGCTTTGGTTCCACCACTACGTGCCTTTTGGCCGTTGGAACCTTTGCCTGATGTTTTTCCCAAACCTGAACCCAAACCGCGGCCCACGCGAGTACTTTTGCGCCGGGCACCGCGAGCAGGAGCTAAATCATTTATTTTCATACTTCACCGACCCCTTTCCCAAGCCTTAAACCTCTTCAACTTTTACCAGATGCTGAACCACTCGAATCATGCCTTGAACCTCAACTCGATTGGGCAAAACATGCGAGCTGCCGCGTTTGTGCAACCCCAGTGCGCGTACGGTTTCACGCTGACATTTTGAAGTGCCATTGATGCTGCGCTCCAAAGTTACTTTGATCTTCTCACTCATGCTTTTGCCGCCTCCTTCTCTTTCGCAGAAGCTGTCGTGCCGGGCAATTTGCCGCGCAGACGAAGCACTTCTTCTTCGTACAGCATGGTTTTAAAACCCTCAAAGGTGGCGTACAATACATTGTGATGATTGTTGGTTCCAATGATTTTGGTCAACACATCGTGTACCCCTGCGACATCCATGACCGCGCGTACCGCACCACCGGCAATAACACCTGTACCGTGCGAGGCGGGTTTCATCATAACTCTGGCCGCGCCAAAACGTCCGATGATCGCGTGCGTTATCGTTGTGCCGCGCATAGGGATCTTGATCATGTTTTTCTTTGCTTCCTCTACCCCTTTGGCGATTGAAGCCGGAACTTCATTGGCTTTTCCCAGACCAAAGCCAACCGTACCCTGTCCGTCTCCCACCACAACCAGTGAGGAAAACTTAAATCGACGTCCACCTTTCACCACTTTGGCGACGCGGTTGATTTTGACCACACGGTCTTTAAGTTCCATTGCATTGGTGTCAATTTTCGGTTTCAAAACAATCCCTCCTCTGACTCTTTCGGCACTAGAATTCCAGTCCAGATCCGCGTGCCGCATCGGCCAGCGCTTTCACTGCGCCATGGAAGCGATTTCCACCACGGTCAAATATCACTTTCTTAATACCCTTGGCCAAAGAACGCTCGGCTATCAGGCTGCCAACAGCTTTAGCCGCAACCATATTGCCTCGGGTGGTAAACTTGGCTCTGAGATCCGATTCCTGTGTGGTAACGGTCACCAGCGTTTTACCGGCCGTATCGTCAATCACTTGCGCACAATAGTTTTTGTGACTTTTATATATATTCAAACGCGGACGTTCCATGGTTCCGGTGACTTTGCGGCGAATACGCGTTTTGCGTAATTTCCGGTCTTCGGTACGTGTTCTTTTCATTGCCATGATTTCGGGTCTCCTTTACTTCTTCGCGCCAGCGCCGGCGCCGGCTTTTCCTACTTTGGTACGAACTTGTTCACCTTCGTAGCGAATGCCTTTGCCTTTGTACGGTTCAGGTTTTCTGACAAAGCGGAGTTCGGCTGCCACCGCACCCACAAGTTCCTTATCTATGCCCTTGACTACCAAAATAGTCGGTTTAGGCGCTTCTATGGCAATACCGGCCGGAGCAGTGTATTCCACCGGATGTGAATATCCGACAAATAACGTTAATTTGTTATTAGCCACCTGAGCACGGTAACCAATACCACGAATTTCAAGATTTTTCTCGAAACCGTCGGAAACACCCTTGACCATATTGTAAATCAGAGTTCGTGTTAACCCGTACAATCCGCGAAAAACACGATCGCGACTCTTTGGTTCTTTGACTAGTACGTGCTCTGACGTGACTTCGATTTCCATCTGCGGATGGAGATCGCGCTCCAAGCCGCCCTTGGGTCCTTTTACAGTAATATGATTGCTTTTCATATCAACCGTAACATCTTTTGGTATGGAAACCGGCAATTTACCTACGCGTGACATCTTTTGACCTCCTTACCAGATATGGCAGAGCACTTCTCCGCCCACGTGCTCACGGCGTGCTTGCCTATCGGTCATAATACCTCTGGACGTCGAAAGAATGGCCACACCCAATCCACCCAACACCCTGGGGATCTCTTCGGCTGAGGTATACACGCGACACCCCGGTTTGGAAATCCGTTGTAGATCTTTAATAACTCGTTCGCGATTCGGACCATACTTCATAAATACTCGAATGGTGCCTTGCCGGCGATCTTCAATGAAGCGGTAGTTCTTAATAAATCCTTCATCTTTGATCAAGCGGACAATTTCCTGCTTCATGCGGGAAAACGGCACATCAACTTTCTCATGACTTGCCCGATTGGCATTTCTAATGCGTGTCAACAAATCAGCGATGGAATCAGTCATCGACATATTTCTTCACCCTCTCTTAGCTGGCAGCCCAATAGCTGCCCTGCAGGATTACCAGCTGGCTTTTACCACTCCGGGAATCTGACCTTGGCTGGCCATCGTACGAAAACAAATACGGCAGATCCCGAACTTACGAAGATACCCACGCGGACGCCCGCACAACTGACAACGGTTGTACTTGCGGACCTTAAACTTTGGTTCTTTTTTCTGCTTATTAATCAAACAGATTTTTGCCATAAATCCTCCTACTTGCCTTTGGCAAAAGGTGCCCCAAATTGCCGAAGAAGCTCTTCCGCCTCTTTATCTGTTTTAGCGGTTGTCACAAAAGTGACATTCATTCCATGTATTTCCTGAATCTTATCGTAATTAATTTCCGGGAAAACAATCTGCTCTTTCAACCCCATATTATAATTCCCGCGTCCGTCAAATCCCTTGACGGAAATCCCACGAAAATCCTTAATACGAGGAAGTGCGATGTTGATCAGCCGATCCAAAAATTCATACATTCGAACTCCTCGCAAGGTGACTCGCGTACCGATGGGGTTGGTGGTCCGAAGACGGAAATTCGAAATGGACTGCTTGGCCCGGGTAACAACCGCGTGCTGCCCGGTAATCTGTGCCAACTCTTGCGCCGCGGTCTCGAGCAATTTAATATTCTCAGTCGCCCGTCCAATACCAACATTGAGCACGATTTTTTCCAGTTTGGGTGCTTCGAGACGGTTCCGGTAAGAAAATTTTTCCATCATCATCGGGACAATCTCTTTTAAATATTTCTCTTTAAGTCGCGCCATCAGAACTTTCCTCCATCGTAGGGAACGGTCGCGACCGTTCCCTACAATATTTAATCCAGCATCTCCTTGCATTTCTTACATATTCGCACAATTTTTTTGCTTTCCCCTGCCTGCTGAAACCGAACGACTGTGGTTTCAGTGCACTTGTTGCAGATCAATTTCAATTTCGCCAATTGAATCGGAGCTTCCTTTTCCAAAATACCGCCCTGCGGCATTTTTTGCGTAGGACGTGAATGACGCTTCACGAAATTAATCTTCTCAACCAGCGCTCTTCCGTCCTTGGGAAACACTTTCAATATTTTTCCGCTCTTGCCGCGATCCTTGCCGGAAATGACGGTCACAATATCATTTTTGTGAAGTTTCGGTTTTAACAATGCCATCAACTTATCCTTTCTCAGCGATCTGAAATTCCCTCTCACTCAAGGCCGGGAATTTGATCCGAGTTGAAAAAAACCATCATTCTTATTCCGCTTCAGCCCCGCTTTACACCGCGGGTAATTCGCGCCTAACAGCTTAAACAACTTCAGGTGCCAAGGAAATAATCTTGGCAAAATTACGTTCACGTAACTCACGGGCCACAGGACCAAAAATACGTGTTCCGCGAGGATTCATTTGCTCATTGATGACCACAGCGGCATTCTCATCAAACTTAATAAACGACCCGTCCGGACGGCGCTGCATTTTGGCCGTCCGCACAATAACACAGCGGACGATATCACTCTTTTTCACTTGGGCACCGGGAATCGCTTCCTTGACAGTACCCACAATAATATCTCCCAGCCGTGCGTACCGACGCCGGGTCCCACCCAAAACTTTGATGCACTGAATACGCTTAGCGCCGGAGTTGTCCGACACTTTTAACATGCTCTGTACTTGAATCATCCTTGCTCAGCCTCCTTTAAGGCTTAACCGGCATGAACCTTCGCCCGTTCGACGACTTCAACCAGCTTATAATATTTATCTTTCGACCTGGGAGAGGTCTCACGAATACGCACAGTATCTCCAATACCACAGGTATTCTCTTCATCATGCACTTTGTATGTTTTCGAACGGCGTATAAAACGTTTGTACCGCGAATGTTGTACCAAGCGATCGACTCGGACAACAATGGTCTTCTTCATTTTATTGCTTTTTACCACACCCACTTTGTCTCTACCGGTGGTCAGCCCTGACATGGCTTCCTCCTTTAAATACCTATGAAATAATTATTTTTTTTGTTCTTCCGCTGCAGCCGTGGTTTGAATACCTTTGGCTTCCATCTCGCGCAACAGGGTTTGCACCCGGGCAATATCCTGACGCAAGGAAGAAAGCTGTGCCGTATTTTCCACTTGCTTGGTCTGCACTTTAATTTTCAACTTGAACAAATCATCTTGAAATCCAGCCACTTTGCGTTGTAATTCTTCACGATTCATTTCACGTAGTTTATCAATTCGCATTTTAGACACACTCCTCACGCGTCACGAAACGAGTTAATACCGGCAACCGATGAGCAGCCAGGACAAAAGCTTCTTTGGCTACTTTTTCGGACACGCCTTCCAATTCAAACAAAATTCGACCCGGTTTGATTACTGCCACCCAAGCATCCGGCGAACCTTTACCTTTGCCCATACGGGTTTCAGCCGGTTTCTTAGTAATTGGTTTATCCGGAAATATCCGAATCCACAATTTACCACCACGTTTAAGGTGACGGTTGACAACAATACGGCAGGCTTCAATCTGCGCACTCGTAATCCAACAGGCAGCCAGAGATTTCAACCCAAAGCTGCCGAAACTTACTTTCGCGCCCCGGTGAGCCAACCCTCTCATTTTTCCTCTATGTACTTTGCGATGTTTAACTCTTTTAGGCAGTAGCATTACGCTTTGCTCCCCGCTGTTTAGCTTCTTTTTTCTCTTCGAGATGTATCCAAATCTTCACCCCGATGGCACCGTAGGTGGTCCTGGCAGTAGCTTGACCATACTGAATGTTGGCACGCAAAGTATGCAGAGGAATTTGACCCTCACGATACCATTCCTTACGGGCAATTTCAGAACCAGCCAAACGGCCGCCGCAGGCAATCTTTATTCCCTTGGCCCCCATTTCCATGGTGTTTTGTACTGCCCGTTTCATCGCGCGCCGAAAAGCAATGCGACGCTCCAGCTGCCGGGCAACGTTCTGAGCTACCAAGGTCGCATTCAATTCCGGACGCTTGATCTCCATAATATTAATATGAATTTGTTTGCCTGTGAGCGCCTGAATGTCTTTGCGCAAGGCATCAATCTCAGAACCCTTTTTACCAATAATAATACCAGGCTTGGCAGCATAGATGGTCACGGTTGCCCGCTGTGAGGCCCGTTCAATATCAATCTTTGCTATTCCGGCATGCTGCAGGCGTTTTTTTAAAAACTCACGAATCTTAATATCTTCAAGTAAGAGCACTTTATAATTTTTGCTCGCGAACCATTGGGAATCCCAGGTACGTGTAATCCCAAGCCGTATTCCAATGGGGTTGACTTTTTGACCCACAGTGTACCTCCTTTAAGCTTTCGCTGCGGCTTCGACGGCTTTGCCGTCAGAAACCACGAGTGTTAAATGCGTTGTCTCAACACGAATTTTACTGGCCCGCCCCATAGCACGCGGAATAAACCGGCGTGCATTACGCATCTGTCCGCCTGAATCCCCACGCACTTCCTTGATATATAAAGCAGCCGGATCCACTTCCGGATGCCGGCCAACAGCAGCCACTGCTGATTTTATCAGCCGGATAAAGATGGGCGAGGCTGCTTTGGATAAAAACTGCAGGGTATTTAAAGCCTCGTCTACTTTTTTATTCCGGACGAGATCAGCCACCACTTTCACTTTGCGCGGGGTAATTCTCACGTACCGGGCGACTACTTTTTTATCCATTTTCGTTCCTCCGTGTAGGGGCACGACAATCCGCGCCTTTACGGTACGGGCAATTCATACCCAAAAAACGGGCACAAGTGAATTGCCCCTACAATATTATTTCACTGCCGTCGATTTCTCGCTTTTGCTGTGTCCTTTAAATGTTCTGGTGGGCGCGAATTCACCTAATTTATGCCCCACCATGTTCTCAGTTAAATAAATGGGCAGAAATTTCCTTCCATTATGAATGGCCACAGTAAAACCAACCATTTCAGGAGTAATCGTGCTTCTGCGCGCCCAGGATTTCACTACCTTTTTTTCATTGGCCTGGGTCATTCTGTCGATCTTCTGCATGAGCTTCTGATCAACATAAGGCCCCTTTTTCAGCGAGCGTCCCACTTGTCAGGCCTCCTTATTTTTTTTTCTTGCGCCGCCGGACAATCATACGGTCGCTCTCTTTATTTTTCTGTCTTGTCTTGTAGCCTTTAGTCGGAACACCCCAAGGAGTTACCGGATGACGTCCACCGGAAGAGCGCCCTTCACCACCGCCATGTGGATGATCAACAGGATTTTTAACCACACCACGGCTACGTGGCTTGAAACCCAACCAACGGTGACGTCCTGCTTTTCCAATGGTAATGTTTTCATGCTCAGCGTTTCCGACAGATCCAATTGTCGCTTTACAATCAAGGTGAATTAAACGCATTTCACCGGAAGGCAGACGGACAGTAGCATAGTCACCTTCTTTAGCCAACAATTGCGCCCTGCTCCCAGCCGAGCGTGCCAAACGGGCTTTCTGCCCCAAACGCAACTCAATGTTATGAATCGTTTCACCGGTCGGAATCTTGCGCAACGGCAAGGTGTTTCCAGGTTGAATATCCGACTCCGGTCCTGAGGTCAAAACATTTCCCACCTGGACCTTATCCGGAGCGACAATGTAGCGTTTTTCGCCATCCGCATACTGCAACAAAGCAATACGCGCGGTACGATTCGGATCATATTCAATCGCAATGACTGTGGCCGGCACACCTACTTTTTCCCGGTTAAAATCAATCACGCGATAACGACGTTTATGGCCCCCGGTTTTACGACGGGCAGTATAGCGACCATTCACATTGTGTCCGCCGCTTTTGTTTAGCTTGCGAACCAAGGATTTTTCCGGCTTGGTCTTGGTGATGTCCTTGAAATCATATCCGGTCATCTGCCGTCGGCCAGGACTGGTTGGACGATAAACTTTTACAGCCATCCTTTTTCTCCTTTATTCTGCGTCAACACGGGCGCATGCAATGCGCCCCTACAGCATTTATACACCCTCGTAAATTTCGATCCGTTCACCTTGTTTTAAGGTGGCAACTGCTTTTTTCCAGGTCTGTTTGGCTTTCACATGCGCACCAAAACGACGAGTCTTGCCAGGCATCATAGTGGTGTTTACAGCAATGACTTTTACTTTAAAAATTTCCTCAATAGCTTGTTTAATCTCGATTTTATTCGCGCGCCGATCCACTTCAAACGCATAGGCATTGTTGGCTTCTTTGCGTTGACTGGTTTTTTCTGTAATCACCGGGCGCTTTATTATTGTATATGAATTCATTTGCTCAACTTCTCCTCAATCTGCGTAATCGCCTCACGAGTAAGAAGCAGATGGTCGCAATTGATTAAATCGTAGGTGTTCAAATTCTGCGGATTCAGAATCTGCAGACTCTTGATGTTACGCCCGGACAAACGAAGTTTTTCGTCCTGCTTGTCCATCACAACAGTGGTCCGGCCATTTAAATTCAATTGCTTTAATACCTTAACCATATCCTTGGTTTTCACTTCCGAAAATACCAATTCATCCATTACCACCATTTCACCATCAGCCACTTTGGCTGAAAATACCGAACGCAAAGCCACTTGGCGCATCTTCTTGGGTAATTCCCAAGTATAATCGCGCGGTCTGGGACCGAAGGTGACACCACCTTTAGTCCAGAGTGGTGAACGGTTACTACCGGCACGAGCACGACCGGTTCCTTTTTGCTTCCATGGTTTGGCGCCACCACCCGACACTTCAGCACGTGTCTTAGTGCAAGCTGTTCCCCGGCGCTTATTCGCCATATGACTCTGTACAGCTTCCCACAGCAGATGTTGATTCACCTTGGCACCGAAAACCTGGTCGGAAAGATTCATCTCACCCACAGGCTGGTTTTCACGATTGACAACCTTAATCACGGGCATGATTATTTTTTACCTCCCCGATTGCTCTCACGAATTAAGACCAAACCACGATTCGCACCAGGTACGGCGCCCCGGATTAAAAGCAGATTTTGTTTGGCATCGACTTTTACTAATTTCAATTTAATGGTCGTCACCTTTTCATTTCCCATTTGACCGGGCATTTTCACACCCTTAAACACGCGTGAAGGATCCGAGGATTGACCTATCGAACCGGGTGCACGATGGAACATAGAACCATGGCTATTGCCGCCTCCGGAAAAACCATGGCGTTTGATAACACCCTGAAAGCCTTTTCCCTTGGAAACACCCATCACTTCCACCCAAGAAACATCAGCAAAAATTTCCGGACCAATGGTCTGACCGACTTCAAAGGTCTCGCCGTTGGAAAGACGAATCTCACGCAGAAGGCGTTGGGGTTTAAGGTTGCGCTTGGTGTATTGACCCAATACCGGCTTTTTAATGCGTTGTGGTTTCTGTTCTTCGTATCCGACCTTAATCGCTGAATACCCATCCTTTTCCACGGTCTTGACCTGCACCACAGTGCACGGACCAGCGGAAACTACGGTCACAGGAATAACTTTTCCGTCCGCATCAAAGATCTGCGTCATTCCAATTTTTCTACCGAGTATACTCTTCATTGCTATTCTCCCATATACGGGCGGATTTAGAACCCGGCCCATGTACGGGCGGGGTTACCCCGCCCCTACAATTTAATTTCTACATCCACTCCGGCCGGTAAATCCATCTTCATTAAAGCATCAATGGTCTTGGGAGTAGGATCAACAATGTCCAATAAACGTTTATGGGTGCGAACTTCAAATTGTTCGCGGGATTTTTTATCCACATGCGGACTACGCAGTACAGTGATACGATTTATGCGTGTCGGCAATGGAACCGGACCGAAGACCCGCGCTCCTGTTTTTTTGGCTGTTTCAATCACATCACCGGCAGAACGATCCAGCAGGTTGTGATCATATGCTTTCATTCGGATTCTGATTTTCTGTTGTTCCATTGTTTCCTCCGCTTAAGCGCTTATTCAACAATCTCGGCGATAACACCGGCGCCTACCGTATGGCCGCCTTCACGAATTGCGAAACGCAATTCTTTTTCCATTGCGATCGGGGTGATCAGTTCGCCCTCGATGGCGACATTGTCGCCGGGCATAACCATCTCAACACCTTCCGGCAATTTCACTGAGCCGGTCACGTCAGTCGTCCGGAAATAAAACTGCGGACGATAGTTATTGAAGAACGGAGTATGGCGTCCGCCTTCCTCTTTCTTCAATATGTACACTTGGCCTTTAAATTTCTTATGCGGCTTAATCGAGCCCGGTTTGGCTATGACTTGGCCGCGTTCCACTTCTTCCTTGTCAATACCGCGCAGCAACATTCCTATATTGTCCCCGGCTTGGGCATCATCCAACAACTTCCGGAACATTTCCACTCCCGTGCATACGCTCTTCTTGGT
>JAGLMY010000119.1 GCA_023139775.1 bacterium | reverse complement strand
CGGGATCTATATTAACAGGGCTGATAATGTAACAATAAAGAATGTCGAGGTATATGAAACCTATCGGCAGTGCTTGGTGATTAATTATGGCGCTGATAATGCGCTTATAGAAGATTGCGATCTCCATCATGGCGCAAAAGTGTACATTCTTTGGAATCAAAAGATATCGAGACAAGATCCTCCCACTGTTACAGTCAAACATTCTGATCGTCCCGTCTTCCGCAGGACTAAAATACATGATTCTTATAATGAAGGAATTAATATAGATGTAGGCTCAAAGAACGCAATCGTTGAATACTGCAAAATCTATGGACAAATGAGCAACCTCTATTTAGTCAACAGCACTAATAATACAGTTCGTTACAACCTCATCTATGGCACAGGTAATGCCGCCACAGGCATCAAAAGCAATAATGAATCGCAATGGAACAAACCTAACTTAATAACAAATAATAAGATATATGGGAATCTTGTAGCGAATTGTTCCAAGAACTTCTGGATTGGGGGGGCATCCAACAGAAAAGTATCAAACGTCACGGCTTATAACAATATCTTTATTGAAGCCACAGATGCTGCAGTCCAATTACAGCCTGGAACTGGAAGTGGTCATGTTTTCAAAAACAATATTATATGGCAGACTAAGAATAAAATAGCATATATACCAACAAATTTAATGACTTGTAATTATAACCTGTGGTCAAAGGAGCCTGATGTAGATGGGCAGGGCGCGAATGATCCTCCTTATGCCGCTCCTCTAATTGCTAAAACGACAGGATGGAATAGCCTAAGGGGAGAAGACCTTGATGGTAGTGAATTCGCGTTACAGAGCAACTCGCCTGCAATAGATGCTGGCGCATCATTAGCCGCAGAATTTAACAATATTCCGGAATGTAACAAGAGCATCTGGCCGACGCAAATTACACTCATGCGCCAGGACAATCAAGGCTCTGGGTGGGAAATTGGTGCTGATATTTACGATGCAAATCCAAACCCAACAGCATTAGATCCTCCCACTGGTTTGACAATCACATCCCCTTGAATTTTCAAAGAACTCTGCGGTAGGTAGATATAAGCAAGCCGCATAGAGAGCTTTGAATTTGTTCTAAAAATGGCAAAAGCAACCCTCTACGGGCAACTTTTGCCATTTTTTGTCACATGGCATTTTCAATTTCGGCACCCATATCTTTTCCCTTCTCTCTATCAATTAACCCATCGTTACCTATTACTTCCACCAACGCATTTATTTCGTACTGCCGAGAGTACAATGCAAGCGAGAATAGATAGAAAAGGTATTAACGGCACACTATATCTTGCTTGCGCCAAAATTGGGACATACACCAATACATAATAAGCTATAAACAGAATTATAGGACCAACACTCTTGGCTTGGCCATTTCTGACGGAGAGATAAGCACCGGCCATGGCAAGTAGAAGAAATGGAAGCTGTACAATCATGTTTAGGAGGGTTGCCCACCAGTTTTTTCCTGCACACCAAAAATTATAGAAATTGAAAGCCAAGCATTTTAGCAAGAGCAAGGGCGATTCTTTATATTCATTTATAACTCTCTTCAAAAGGTATGTATTAAACTCCACCTCATCGTCGGTAGAATAAAACCATTGGTAGTACCCTTTCCTGAACGAGTATCCTCGTTCCATTGCTAATTGCGTCCGCTGCAACGCCGCATCTCTATCAAGATCCACAAAACGATTTTCCTTGGAGAGATGTTTACATATATACTGGCCAGCGTGGGCTGACACGCCCAGGATGCTTGATGTTGGCACAAACTTTCCCACTACAACATAGTTTCGGATGATCCACGGCGACAAGATGATTAACATAGCAATTGTCATTGTAGCGATACTTGCAAAGATAAAGCGTGGGGATGTCTTATAACGTTCTACGAACAAGAGATAAACAAATAAGAAAGCAGGAAATAGTATTGGCGTGCTTTTTGTTAAAACGGTTAAGCCCAGCATGCCTCCTGCGACAAGATAATCCCAAAATTTATTACTTTCAATAGCTTTGTACAATGCAAAAATGAACAAAGTCAAAAAAAGTGTAAACAATATTTCAACGCCTCCACGACTTTCTGCAATGAACGTCCCTGGGTGGAAAAGAAATAGCAATGGCGAACATAGAATCACCATATTGCTGCCAGACAATTTACGAGCGATGCGTGTCATAACCCAGGCCACGACAAGTGCCAGGAGTAAGTTGGCTAACTTCACTGCGGTCAAGCTGTACCCAAATATAAGAAAAATTACAGATAAAAACATTGGATAGCCAGGCTCTCGCATAATCGTTTCCGCAGTTTCAGGAAAAAAACGGTATCCGTTACCTCTTACCAGATTGATCGCCAATTTGTCATATTCGTCAGCAAAGGCGTTTTGGCTGTAAAGCGGAGCTAATGTCTCAGTCAATTCAGGAATAACTACGAAGAGGAGTATTGCTTTGACAAAAAAAACAAGTAAAAATAGCACTGCTAAAGAATTTTTTTTTGGTAGGCGAGTCATAAACATTCCCTTGTCCCAATCCATATTACTCAAACCAAATGGTAGTCCCTACAAAAAAATGAGGGTCAATAATTTCAATAAGTTACATTTCATAGCTTCTGGCAGCACATGGCGAAAAATCAGGTATTTGCAAAACAAAACATGGCGGTATTTCCAAACCTGCATTGCTTTGTAGGGACTATCAACCCAATCATCGCTCATTTATTGCTCCTGCATCAGCAGATTCATATGCTTCGTACTTTTTGACAGCAGTCTCAGGTTGAAAAATCTCAGGAGTATCATAGTCCTTTAAAAAATAAAGAGGTCTATTCTTAGTCTCATTAAATATCCGACCTAAGTATTCGCCCATGATGCCCATTGTTATTAGTTGAACCCCGCCTAATAGCAGTATAACCACCATGAGAGATGGGTAGCCCGGTACCGGGTTTCCGAAAAATAGCGTCCGGAAGATGATAATGATGCCGTAAGCAAGCGATCCCAACGCCGTAACAAACCCAATATACGTACTGATCTTTAAAGGCATTATTGTAAACGACGTGATGCCTTCGAGCGCTAAGTTCCATAGTCGTAAGTAATTCCATTTTGTTTTTCCAGCGTATCGGGGTTCCCGGCGATAATGCACCGCTTTTTGCGGATACCCTATCCAAACGAAAAGACCTTTCATAAATCGGTGTTGCTCTCTCAGTTGCTTAAGTGCCGCAACCGCACATCGGCTGAGCAATCGAAAATCCCCTGTGTCCGCCGGTATCGTCACGCGCCCAATGTTTTGCATGATCCAATAAAAAAAACTAGCAGTCAACTTTTTCACAGCAGACTCTCCGTCACGCGCAATACGCTTGGCATATACTATATCATATCCATCTCTCCAGTGCTTGATCAACTCTGGAATAAGCTCGGGCGGATCTTGGAGATCGGCATCAATTATTATAACTGCCTCCCCACTAGCGTGATCAAGTCCTGCCGTCATCGCGATTTCTTTACCAAAATTTCTACTCAAATCTAAAATTGCCACCCGAGGGTCCTTTTCTCCAAAGTTTCGCAAGAGTATACGCGTTCCGTCCGTGCTACCATCGTTTACGTACAGAATCTGTACACGTTCAGGTAATGTCGCCAACATGGCCGAAAGACGCCTGTGAAACTCGCCTAACACCTCCTCTTCATTATATGTGGGCACCACTATGGAAATGACGACTTCATCTCTACTATCGAAACCAGATTTATTTTTGCTCTCTTGCTCCATAGCCTTTATCCT